>JBDGQF010000206.1:0-5023 GCA_042219255.1 Halobacterium sp.
GGGACGCCCTGCTGGTCGGCGACGGCGAGGTACATCGCGTAGATGACGGGCGCGCTCGGGTTGATGGTGAACGACGTACTCACTTCGCCGAGGTCGATGCCGTCGAAGAGAATCTCCATGTCGCGGAGGGTGTCGACGGCGACGCCCTCCTTGCCGACTTCGCCGAGACTCATCGGGTCGTCGCTGTCCAGGCCCATCAGCGACGGCATGTCGAACGCGGTGGAGAGCCCGGTCTGGCCGTTCTCGATGAGGTAGTGGAAGCGCTCGTTCGTCTCCTCCGCGGTGCCGAAGCCGGCGAACTGCCGCATCGTCCACGTTCGGCCGCGGTAGCCGGTGGGGTAGACGCCGCGCGTGTACGGGAACTCGCCCGGGAACCCGAGGTCGTCCCCGTAGTCGAGGTCGCTGACGTCGTTGGGCGTGTAGAGGCGGTCGACTTCGAGGTTCGAGACGGTCGCGAACCTGTCCTGGCGCTCGCCGTACGCGTCCAGTACGGGGTCGAGGGTGTCGGCCTCCCAGTCCTCGCGCGCCTCGCGGATGTCAGCGAGGTCGTCCTCGTCGTACA
Source organism: Halobacterium sp. (assembly GCA_042219255.1). Lineage (GTDB taxonomy): Archaea > Halobacteriota > Halobacteria > Halobacteriales > Halobacteriaceae > Halobacterium. Next base: position 563 of record JBDGQF010000206.1, read on the forward strand.
TGCGCGAGAAATTTGCCGGGAGATTCATTAAGGAATCGGTCGGGCGCCTCGCCGGCGCGCACGCCGCCTGCCGGCGGTTCAGTCGAGGTAGCGCTCGACGTGGTGGGCGTGGTTGTCGTCGACGTCGTCGGTCACGGCGCCGTACCACTGGATGACTGGACGGTCGTCGAACATCGGGTGGTCGAAGTCGTCGGCAGCGGTGGGGTCGGTGAGGAACGCCGGGTCGGGGTCGAGGAGGGACGCGGCGAAGTGGACGCTGGGCGCGGGGAACGTCTCGGACTCGTCGCTCTCGCGCGCGAAGCACGTGATTTCTAGGAAGAGCGGCCGGTCGACGCTGACGCGCTGGCCGGTGAGCGCTTCCATCGCGTCGCGTGCGGCAGCGACCCAGTCGTCGCCGTCGTCGACGCTGTCGCCCGGCGGCGCCGCGGCGGACTCGCCCCAGAGGAGGACGTCGCCGTCCCCGTTCGTGAGTCCGACCTGGACGACGCCGGCGATGGCGTCGTAGCGCTCGCGGAGTGCTTCGAACTTCTCGTCGGGCACCGGGCGCGTGGACTCCACTACTTCGACGCCGTCCACGTCGCGGAGCGCGTACGGGTCGGTGAGGCTGTCGACTGCTGAGGGCTGTGCTGCTGTCGGAGCGGTGGACTCGTCTGTCATCGGTCTGGTGTGGCGTCCGGGGGCGGCGCCGTCCGCTGTCGCCCCCGGGACAACGTGAGGTGTCCGGCGAGTGGCAAAAAGGCTCGCAGAAGAATCGTTCTGTGTCTTAGTGCTCGGTGGCACGGACCGCCCAGTGTGTCGTCCACCGCGAGGGCGAGAGCGCGCCGGAGCGCGACGCGTCAGTAGTGCCCCATGACGCCTTCGCGGCGCGCCCACCGCTGGCAGTACGTGAACGCCGTGTACCCGAGCGCGAGGTAGCCGACGGCGGTGACGACGAGGACGCCGAGTTCGCCAGGAGGGAGCTCCCAGAGCGGGACGCCGTCTTTCATCGCGGTCTGGAGCAGCTGGCTGCCCTGCGCGAGCGGCACCCACTTGAGGAGCGGGTAGTCCGCGACTGGCGCGGCGATGAGCGCGATGAACACGAACTGCATTATCTGGAAGAGGTTCTCGACGCGCTTGAACCGGACGGCGAGGCCGCCGAGCGCGAACCCGATACCGACCGCGGGCGCGACGGCGAGCACGCCCAGCGGGAGCAGCGTCAGCGGGTCGATTGCGAGCCAGCGGCCGGTCAGCGCCATCATGAACACGAGGACGAGCGACCCCGTGAAGAAGGACACGAGGACGTTCACGACGGTCTTCGCGAACATCACGCGACCGAACCCGAACGGGGACATGAACAGTTGTTCGAGCGTCCCCCACTGCGACTCGCGGGTGACGTTCCAGGACAGCCCCGAGAACGCGCTCATCGAGAGCGTCCACAGCAGGTAGCCGACGATGATGCCCTCGATGGTATCCGAGATTGCGGCGGGGGCGATGGCGCGCCCACCGATGAACACGCCCGCGAACAGGATGAGCATGCTCGCGACGTTCGAGAAGAAGTTCACCGGATACCGCACCATCAACAGCACGCGCTTGCGCAGGGACGCCGCGAAGAACCGGAGGTAGCCGCGCGTGCCCGTGTCGACGACGGCGCCCGTGGACTGCGTGCTCACTGGCCGTCACCTCCGTTCGCCCGGCCGGTGACGTCGAGGAAGACGTCCTCGAGGTCTGGTTCGAGGCCGTCGACGTCCAACAGCGAGCAGTCGCCGTCGCGGAGCACGTCCAGGACGCCGTAGAGCGCGTCGCCGTCGGCGAGCGTCACTTCGAAGCGCGTGCGGTCGCCGAGTTCCGTCCAGTTCTCGACGATGAACGCGCGCTCCAGGTCGTCGCGGACCGACGCCGGCACTGTGCCCTCGACTTCGAGCTGGTAGGCCTGCGTCTCGAAGACGCCGACGAGGTCTTCGACCGGTTCGTCGGCGATGACCTTGCCGTCCGAGAGGATGACGACGCGGTCGCAGACGCTCTCGACGACGTCCATGTCGTGGCTGGACAACACGATAGTGATGTCTTCCTCTTCGGCGAGGCGGCGGAGTTCGCGGCGGAGTTCCACGGAGGCCTCGACGTCCAGGCCGAGCGTCGGTTCGTCGAGGAACACGACGTCGGTGCCGCGCGCGAGCGTCGCGGCGAGCGACACCTTCTGTTTCTGGCCGCGGGACAGCGAGTTCACGGGTTCGTCGGCCTTCTCGGCGAGGTTGAACTGGTCGAGGAGTTTGTCGTGGCGGGCGCGCGCGGCCTCCGGGTCGTTGCCGCCGAGCGCGGCGAAGAACTCGAGGTTCTCGCGGACGGTGAGCTTCCAGTACGTGTTGCGCGCGCCCTCCAGCATCGCGCCGACGTGCCGGTAGACGCCGCGCGGGTCGTCCGCGGTGTCGACGCCCGCGATTTCGATGCGGCCGCCGGTCGGCACGACGAGCCCGAGAATCGACTTGATGGTGGTGGTCTTGCCGGCGCCGTTCGGCCCGAGCACGCCGACGACTTCGCCGCGATTGACTTCGAGACTCACGCCGTCGACGGCAGTGACCGCGTCGTCGCCGTCGCCGTACGTCTTCCGGAGGTCGTCGACTGCGAGGACTGTCTCCGCGTCGCCCGCGCCGTCGCGGGCGTCCTCGGAGCGGGGGCGGTGGGTGGCCTGACTCATGGATAGGAGACAGTCCCGACACCCGCATAATGGTTTCCAGAATGACGCTTCTGTTCGTTCGCTTCCAGAAGAGACGTTCTATTCGGAAAGTGACACGTGGGTGGGTTTTTGCCAGCCGCTGACAGACGCCCAGGCATGACTGACGCCGACGCCGCTGCCGACGCGTTCGAAGTGCTCTCCGACCCGTCGCGCGTCGCCATCCTCCGCGAACTCGCCGGCCAGTTCTACCGGCACGACGGCCGTCCGGTCGGGTTCGCCGACCTCCGGCGCGCGGTCGGCATCGACGACCCAGGCCGGTTCAACTACCACCTCGACAGACTCCGCGACCAGTTCGTCGTCAAGCGCGACGACGGCTACGCGCCGACAGTCGCCGGCCTGAAAGCAATCGAGTCCGCGGAAGCCGGCGTCTACACCGACGATACGGAACCAGCGTCGGCCGCCGTCGATTACGACTGCCCGGACTGCGGCGGACGCGCCACCGCGACCTACGAGAACCACTACGTGACGGTCACGTGCGACGACCACGGCCGACTGTTCAGGACTACCGTCCCCGCCACGCTGTACGCGGGCGACGACCTCGACGCGGTCGTCCAGTATGCAATCGCCGAGATGTGGCGGCGCGTCGACAGGGCGACCGACGGCGTCTGTCCGGTCTGTCGCGCGCCAGCAATCACTGTGGAGTTCCGCGCGCACGACGACGCCGTCCTCGCGGACACGACCTGTGCGGCCTGCTACTACGAGGAGACCAACCACGTCGCGCTGTTCGCGCTCTCGCATCCCGCCGTCCAGTCGCTGGCCTCCGACCACGGCCACGACCTGAAGCGGCGACTCCCCCGCGAGTTCCTCGACGACTGGACGGACGACGCGGCGTTCGCGGACGCCGACCGCTCCGCTGTCGAACTCACGGTCAGCATCGGTGACGAGGACGTGACGTTACGCGTCCGCGACGACCTCTCCGTCGAAGCAGTGTGACTACTGGAGGCGCTCGATGGTCTCCACGAGCGGGTGGTGGGCGTAGTCCACGACGTTGATGTCGGAAATCGAGTCCAGGCCCTCCTTCTCGGCGGTGCGCGCCATCCCGAGGTCGACGCGGCGCTCCAGGACGATGACGTACGCGTCCATCTCCTCGATGCCGGCGCGCTCGGCGGCCATCACGCGGTGGTGGCCGTCCGCGAGCAGGAGGTTCGCGCCGTCGTCGCTGCCGCCGTTGTCGATGACGACCAGCGGCTCCGCGAGGCCGTGTTCGAGTTCGTACCGCCGGCCCTCGAGTTCGTCCGCGTACACCTTCCCCTGGGTCGGCACGAGGTCGGCGAGCCGTACCTTCCGGCGTTCCTCGCGCGCCTCGATGCCGTGAATCGTCTCCAGCGTGCGCTTCAGTTTCCCGACCTTCTCCGGGGTCGCGCGCTCAATCTGGGAGCGAATGACGTCGGAGTTCGAGATGATGCCGACGAGGTTGCCGGCGTCGTCCACCACGGGGAGTTTCTGGATGCCCGAGCGCAGGATGACGCGCGCGGCGTCCGTCACCTCCATCTCGGGGTGCGCGACGATGAGGTCTTCGCTCATCACCTTGAACACGAGTTCCTCGGCGTCCGCGAGCAAGAGGTCGCGCGCGGACACGAACCCCTCCACGCGGCGGCCCTCCGTCACCGGGAAGCCGTTGTGCTCGCTCTCCGAGATGCGCGTCGCGACGTCCCGGACGGTGTCGTCCGGCGACACGGTCGCGACGTCCCGCGTCATGTAGTCTTCGACCGTCGGCTTCGCCCCGTTGTGGTCGAGCGCCGAATCCATCA
>JBDGQF010000206.1:5123-9641 GCA_042219255.1 Halobacterium sp.
ATGTAGTCTTCGACCGTCGGCTTCGCCCCGTTGTGGTCGAGCGCCGAATCCATCACTCGCGTGTAGTGGGGCGACCGGCAAAAGCGCACCGCGCGTCGGCGACCAACGGGAGCCGACGGAATGTGCGAGCGCGGAGCGTAGCGATGCGCGAGCAGCGTGGGCGACCGGAGGGAGCCCACGTTATAGCGAGCGGCGACGTGAGGAGCCGCGAGGAGCGCGTTGCCGAGCGGAGCGAGGCAACGGAATGTGCGAGCGCGGAGCGTAGCGATGCGCGAGCAGCGTGGTCGAACGCAGTGAGCCCACGTTATGGCGAGCGGCGACGTGAGGAGCCGCGAGGAGCGCGTTGCCGAGCGCAGCGAGGCAACGGAATGCGCGACCGGAGCGAGGCAACGAAATGGGCGACGTTAGCGATACTGCCCCTCCGTCAGGAGCGGATTTCGTCGAAGAAGCGGGTGGCGACGACGTCTTCGACCATCTCGGTGAGGGTGTGTTCTGCTTCGTCGGCGACGTCGTCGAAGAGGCCGAGCGGGAGTTGGGCGCCGGCCATGTCGGCGTGGCCGCCGGCGCTGCCGATGTCGCCGAACGCAGACCGGAGGACTTCGCCGAGGTCGACGTCGCTGCCGCGGGAGCGCGCGGAGACGTAGATGGTGCCGTTGGCGTACCCGTAGACGAACGTGACGGTGACGCCGCGCATGGCGAGCAGGCGGTCGGCGGCCTGCGCGAGGGTGTCGCGGTCGGCGATGGCGCCGACGCAGGACGCGAGGATTGAGCCGTCGAGTTCGCGGTTGGTGATGGCGCGCGCGATGGTGTCGAGGGTGTCGGCGCTGATGGACGGGCTCTCGATGCGTTCGAGGACGTCGGTGTCGGCGCGGGAGACGAGCCACGCGCCCGCCTCGAAATCGTCGGTCGTGATTTCGCGCGCGAAGTCCTTGGTGTCGACGCGGATGCCGTAGAGGAGCGCGGTCGCAATCGAGGTTTCGAGGTCGAGGCCGAACCCGCGGACGTACTCGACGAGGATGGTGCTGGCCGCGCCGAGTCCGTCGCGGACGTCGACGAAGTCGGCGTCGACGTCGCCCTTCTGTGGGTGGTGGTCGATGATGATGTCGACGTCGGTGTCGGGGTCGAGTTGGTCGTTGACGCCTGGCGCGGAGTGGTCGACGAGCGCGATGGCGTCGAAGTCGAGTTCGTCGTCCGGGGTGACGTTGCGGACGTCGAGTTCGAGGAGGTTGACGAACGCGCGGTTCTCCTGGTGGGAGATTTCGCCGAAGTAACACACCTCGGACTCGACGCCGAACTCGTCGGCGATGCGCGCGAGGCCGACGCCGGCCGCGATGGCGTCCGGGTCGGGGTTGTCGTGCATGAAGATGCCGAGCGTGCCCGCGACCTGGTCGAGGGTCTCGCGGAGCGCCTGGAGTTTCGCGGACGTCCCCGAGGCCGCCACCTCGTCGACGTGGTCGAGGACGGCTTCTCCGGGGTCGATGACGCGGTCGGCGAGCGACGCGACGGCGGCCCGGTCGTCGTCGGTCGCGTCGAACCCGAGGTACGCGACGAGTTCGGCGTGCGGGTAGACGTCGCGGGCGGCCTCGCACGCCAGGCGGTTGATGCCGGCGGCGTCCGCGGACACGACGACGACGTCGACGTCGCGTTCCACGCGGACTGCCTCGGGGTCGGTGATGTCCCGTACTTCGGCGGCGACTTTCTCGTTGCGGAGGGACTCGACGCGGCTCTCGTCGCCGTCCAGGACGAAGAGGTCGCCGCGGCGCTCGGACAGTCGTTCGACGAGCGCGTGGCCCGTCGTTCCACACCCGAGCACCAGCCGAGAAACCATTGGTACACGCGACGTATCGCCCGAGCGCGCTAAAAAGTACCGTTGTCGGGAGTGCGGCGGGCCGCCGGGACGCCCTTACAGTGCGAACAGGACGTCGGCGGCGTGAATCGCGGTCTGCGCGACGGGGTCGAACGCGACCAGCAGGACGACGGTCGCGACGGCGGCGGCGACGACGGCCGTGTAGAGGCCGGTCGGCGTGCCGCGCAGCGAGAGGTCGTCGCTGGGGTCTTCAATCCAGATGGCCTTCACGACGCGCGAGTAGTAGTACAGCGACAGCGCGCTGTTGATGGCCGCGATGGCGGCCAGCCACGCGAAGCCGGCCTGCACAGTCCCCGCGAACAGCAGGTACTTCGAGAGGAACCCGCCGCCGACGGGGAGGCCGGCGAGACTGAACATGAACACGGTCATCGCGACGCACGCCACGGGGGCGCGGGTCGCGAGGCCGTTGTAGTCCTCGAACGTCTTGCCGACGTCCCAGTACTCGGCGAGCGCGACGAACAGGAACGCGCCCGTGTTCATGAAGCCGTAGACGAGCAGGTGCGTCATCGACGCGCCGAGCACGAACGAGTTCGCGTCGGTCGCGCCGGACTGCAGCGCCGCAAGCCCCATCAGCACGTAGCCGGCGTGCCCCACGGAGGAGTACGCGAGCATGCGCTTGACGCGGTCTTGGGTCGCGGCGGCGAAGTTGCCGAGCGTCATCGTGACGACGGCGAGCACCGCAAACAGCAGCGACCAGTCGACGGCGACCGCGGCGATGGACTCCAGGGGGAACGCGGTGATGAACACGCGGAACGCCACCGCGAACCCGGCGGCCTTCGACGCCGACGAGAGGAACGCGCTCACGGGAGCGGGCGCGCCCTCGTACGCGTCCGGCGCCCAGAAGTGGAACGGCACGGACGCGGTCTTGAACGCGAACCCGCCGGCGAGCATGAGGACGCCGAGACCGAGCACGCCGCCGAGTTCGTTCCCGGCGACCTTGCCCGCGATGTCCTCCAGCAGGAGCGTGCCGGTCGTGCCGTACACGAGACTGATGCCGTACGCCATCACGGCGGACGACAGCGCGCCGATGAGGAAGTACTTCAGGCCGGCTTCGACGCTGCCGCGGTTCGTCTTCAGGAACGCGACGAGCGCGTACGACGGCAGGCTCGCGAGTTCCAGCGCGACGAACACGGTGACGAGGCTGTTCGCGGACGCCATCAGCGTCATCCCGGTCGCGGCGAGCACCACCAGCGAGTAGAACTCCGCGAGGTGGCGTTCGTCCTTCACGTAGTCGTAGCTGGCGACGACGACGAGCGTCGCGACGCTGCCGACGACGAACGCGAAGAACAGGCTGAACGCGTCGACGACGAGCGCGCCGTCGAACTGCACGAACCGGTAGTCGCCCGTGCCGGCCGCGAGGAACCACACTGCGGTCGCGGCGGCGGCGGACGTGCCGACGGCGCTGATGCCCGCGAGGACGCCGTTCTTGCGCGTGTCCGGTGCGACGATGTCGACGCCGAACAGCACGAGCGCGGTGACGCCGAGCAGGATTTGCGGCGTCAGCGGCGGCATCTCCACCATCAGAGCTCACCTCCTGTGAGGAAGGCGGTTGCCTCCGGGAACGAGTCCACCATCGGGTTGACCGCGTCCTGAATCATGTCGAAGAACACCTCGGGCACGGTGCCGAGCACGACGACCAGCAACACGAGCACGACGATGGCGAACGCGTCGTGGTTCGCGGCGGGCACGATGTCGTAGTCGGTGTCCGCGCTGAACGGCCCGAAGAGGACGCGCTGCATCGCGAACAGCAGGTAGCCGGCGACGACGACGATGCCGAACATCGCCAGCGCCGTGAACAGCGCGGCGTACGGGAACGTCGCCTGGAAGCCGCCGATGAAGATGAAGACTTCACCCGCGAAGCCCGCCATCAGCGGCAGGCCCATGTAGCCGAACGCGGCGGCGACGAAGACGGCGGCGGTGACCGGCATCTTGTCCGCGATGCCGGAGAGGTCGCCGACCATGCGCGTGTGGGCGACGTTGTAGATGACGCCGACGCACATGAACATCAGCCCCGAGATGAGGCCGTGGGCGACCATCTGGAACGTCGCGCCGCCGAGGCCGTACACGTTGTACGCGACGAGCCCCAGAATCACGTACCCCATCGAGGACACGGAGGAGTACGCGACGATGCGCTTGAGGTCTTGCTGGGCGAGCGCGAGCATCGCGCCGTAGATGACGGACACGACGGCGAAGATTGCGATGAGCACCGCGTAGTCGCGGGCGACGCCCGGCAGCATCGTGAAGTTGAACCGCAGGAGCGCGTACGTCCCCATCTTCAGGAGCACCCCGGCCAGCATCACGGACGCTGGCGTCGGGGCCTGCACGTGAGCGTCCGGCAGCCACGTGTGCAGGGGGACGGTCGGCACCTTCACCGCGAACCCGAAGAACATCGCGAAGAACGCGACGACCTTCAGCGTCTCCGCGCCGAGGCCGTACGTCGTCGCGAAGCTGTCGTTGGCGAGCGCGGTGGTCACCGCGACCATGTCGAAGGAGTTCACGTCCAGCGCGAACACGAGCGCCACGAACCCGATGAACATCACCAGACTGGCGACGTTCGTGTAGACGAAGAACTTGATGGCGGCGTACTTCCGGCGCGGGCCGCCCCAGATGCCGATGAGGAAGTACATCGGCACGAGCACGAACTCCCAGAA
>JBDGQF010000271.1:0-9598 GCA_042219255.1 Halobacterium sp.
TCCCGCTCTCCTTCGTCCACGAGCAGACGCCGCTGTACGACCGCGGCGTCGTCACCGGCGGCGCCAGCGACGCCGAGGACGAACTCATGATTGCGGTGTCGCGGCTCTACCTCGACAACGTCGACCACGTCCAGTCGTCGTGGGTGAAGTTCGGGAACGCGAAAGGCCTGAAACTCCTGAACTGCGGCGCCGACGACTTCATGGGCACCATCCTCAGCGAGGAAATCACGAAGCGCGCGGGCGGCCAGCACGGCGAGTTCCGCTCCGTCGCCGACTACGCCGACATGATTACCGCCATCGGCCGCACGCCCGTCGAGCGCTCCACGGACTACACCGAACGCCGCGTCATCGACCCCGACGACGACCCGCTCGGCCCCATGCTCGGCCCGCAGGCCGACGGCACGCCGCTCGTCCCAGACAGGGGCGACGCCGCGCGCGAACCGGCCAGCGCCGACGATTAAACTCCCCGCGGCCGCAATCGCCGTTCACTCCACGCTCCCGGTCTCCTCTGGTTTCGTCGTGAGCACTTGCGCCGTCCGCGACCCCGCTCGGTAGACGGTGACGCCGATGCAGCCGAGGTCGATGGCGCGCCGGTAGGCGTCCGCGACGTCCGCGCGCGTCGCGTCGTGGGCGACGTTGATAGTCTTCGAGACGGCGCCGTCCACGTGCGCCTGGAACGCCGCCTGCACGCGCACGTGGGCGTCCATCGGTAACGCCCGCGCCGTCGGGAACAACTCCAGAATCTCGTCGGGCACCGGCAACGACTGCGCGCCCTCGAACTCGCCCTCGGCGAGCAGTTCCTTCGCCTCCGCCTCGACGGCGTCGACGTCCACGCCGTTTGCCTCCAGCACGCGCAGGAAGTAGTCGTCGAACTCCACGAGCGGCTCGGCGCCCTGGACGTCCCGCCCCACGTTCTTGAAGTAGACGACCTCGTAGATTGGTTCACAGCCGCCGGAGGTGTCCGCTATCATCGACGTCGTCCCGGTGGGCGCGACGCTCGTCACGCCGTGGTTCCGGACGGGGAAGCCGGCCACCCACTCCTCGGGGTTTTCGCCCGTGTGCCGGCGGAACCAGTCCGAGTACTCGGTCGGGTCGGCGTACTTCGAGTCCTCCCAGCGCGGGAACCGGCCGCGCTCCGCGGCGAGTTCGCGACTCGTCGCCGTCGCCGTTTGGTCGATGCGCGCCATCAACTCGTCGGCGACCGCGACGCTCGCGTCGCTGCCGTACCGCACGCCCAACTGGACGAGCAGCTCCGCGAACCCCATCACGCCCAGGCCGATTTTCCGCATCTCGGAGACCTCTCGCTCGATTTCCGGGAGCGGGAACTCGCTGACCGTGACGACGTCGTCGAGGAACCGCGTCCCCCACCGCGTCACGCGCTCCAGGCGCTCCGCGTCGATTGCCTCGTCGAGGAACGCGCTCACGCGCTCCTCGAGGTCGCCGCCGTGCTCGAACTCGCTCCACAGCGGCGCGTCCTCGGCGGCGAGCAGCGAGAGGTTGACGTGCCCGAGGTTGCACGCCTCGAAGTCCTCCAGTGGCTGTTCGCCACACGGGTTCGTCGCCTCGATGCGGTGGCCTGGGTGGGCGGCCACGTCGAAGGAGTGTTCGCGGTTCGCCCTGTCCACGGCGAACACGCCCGGTTCGCCGTTCCGCCACGCGCCGTCCACGACGAGTCGCCACACGAACGCCGCGGGCAGCGACATCGGCTCGCCCACCTCGACCAGGTCGCCGCGGAACTCGTCGACGCCGGCGACGTCGCTCCCGTAGTCCCGCCAGAAGTTCTCCGGGACGGCGCGCTCGCCGGCGTCGGCGTAGCTGGCGTTGTAGAACTGGGCCGTCGTCTCCGTCACCTCGTGGACGTCGCCCGTCCGCGGGTTCACGAGGTCGAACTCGGCGCCCGCGTCCAGCGCGTCCAGGAACTCCTCTGTCACCGCCACCGAGACGTTGAAGTTCTCCAGCTCGCCCTCCTCGCGCTTCGCCACGCAGAACCGGCCGACGTCCGGGTGGTCGACGCGCAGCACGCCCATCTGCGCGCCGCGGCGCTTCCCGCCGGCCTTCACCGTCTCACACATCTGGTCGTAGACGCGCATGAACGAGACCGGGCCGGACGCGATGCCGCCCGTCTCCGCGACGACGTCGCCGCGCGGCCGCAAGTGCGAGAACGAGTACCCGACGCCGCCGCCGGACTGGAAGACGTTCGCCGCGCGCCGCACCGTGTCGAAGATGTCGTCCAGGTCGTCGTCGGGCGACATCACGAAGCACGCCGACAACTGGCCCAGCGGCCCGCCCGCGTTCATCAGTGTCGGCGAGTTCGGCAGGAACTCCAGGCCCGTCATGAGGTCGTAGAACCGGTCGCGCCACACCCCTGGGTCGTCCTCGGCTTCCGCGACGGCGTCCGCCACGCGCTCGAACATCTCCGCGGGCGTCTCCACCACCTCGCCGTCCTCGTCGCGCAGCAGGTAGCGCGCCGGCAGAATCCGCTCCCGGGCGTTCTCCGTCAACCGCTCCTCGACTGTCTCCCCCGTGACGCGCTTGCGCGGGAGCGTGACGTCCCCGGACATCGACGTAGTCGGACGGACGGCCGCCCCGCGGTTAGGCATTGTGGGGGATTCGCACGGCGTGGTCGTCGAGGACGGCTGTCAGTCCGGGGCGTACGGGTCTGTCGGCGTTGCGAGCCGATAGACGCCGTCACTCGCATCGAAGTCGTCGTCGAACGCGTAGAGGTACCCGAGCCCTTCACTTTGGACGTACGCGACGATGCAAGCGTCGACGAACGAGAACTGGTCGTACTGCCGGAAGAGCACCTTCGCTGTCGCGAACGCGTCCGTCGTGAGCGTTTCGACGTGGAACCGCGCGTTCTCTTCGACCCGGTCGAGAAAGTCCGTCGCCGCCTCCGCGCCTGCGTGGGCGGTGAGCCCGTTCAACGTTTCCGCGAGCACGTAGTCGAGGACGACGGCCTCCGGGAGTGACCCGTCGTCGACGCCGCGGAGAATCGCCAGGCCGTCCTCGTGGCGGCCATCGCCCCGGTACGCCGCCGCGAACAGCACCGAGGTATCAATGAGCGCCCTCGGCATCTACTCGACGCCCCACGCGTCGTGCTCGCTGACGGCGTCTGTCTCCTCGTCGCCGTCGTACCCCTGGAAGCCGCTGAACGTCCCGCTACGCTGTTGGACGACCTCGACGCGGACCGTCCCGTCGTCCTCGACAGTCCACCGGAGTCTGTCCCCGTCGTCGATGTCCAGGCGCCGCCGGATGCGCGCCGGGATGTTCGCCTGGTTCCCCGAGACTTTGCTCTCGGAGTCAACGCGCTCGCTCATGCAACAACAGTCGTGGTCGACGCGGAAAAACCTAGTGTGAGAGCACACTACGGGGTCGGCGGCGTCCCGTCCAACACCGCGCGGAACCGCCGCCCGGCCTCGTCGTCGCCGCGGACCGCGTCCGCGATGGTCTCCGAGACCCACTCGTTGGCCGCCTCGTCCTCGTCCGGGAGGAACCGCTCGTATACCGGGAGGCGTTCGCGCAGCGGCACGCCGCCGTGGTCGGCGACGTCCTCCAGCTCCCGGAGCGCCGGCCACGCGTAGTCAGGGTTGATGTGGTCTTTCGTGACTGGGGAGACGCCGCCGAGGTCTTCGACGCCGCAGTCCAGGAGCGCGCGGGCGTCGGCGAGGTTCGGCGGCACCTGCACCGCGACCTCCTCGGGGAGGACGGCGCTGGCCATCGCCACCACGCGGCGCATCGTCGCCTCGCCCGGCGGGTCGCGCTGCCAGCGCTCGTTCGGACTCACCGGCTGGACGATGACTTCCTGAATGTGGCCGTAGCGCTCGTGGAGGTCGCGAATCGCGAGCAGGCTGTCCGCGCGGTCACGCCAGTCCTCGCCCACGCCGACGAGGATGCCGGTCGTGAACGGCACGCCGAGTTCGCCGGCGGTGCGGATGGTGTGGAGGCGCTGGCCCGGGTTCTTCGCCCGCGGGCCGCCGTGGGCCTGCACGTCCGCCGTCGTCTCCAGCATCACGCCCATCGACGCGTTCACGTCCGCCACCCGCGCCATCTGCTCGCGCGTCTGGTCGCCCGGGTTCGCGTGCGGCAACAACCCCTCTTCGAGCGCGATTTCGCAGGCGCGCCGCAGGTAGTCGTGAATCGAGTCGAACCCCCAGTCGTCCAGTTGGTCGTGAATTTCCGTGTACCGGTCGTCGGGGTCGTCGCCGAACGTGAACAGCGCCTCCGTACAGCCGGCGTCGGCGCCGTTCCGGCAGGTCTCGCGGACGTCCTCGGGGCTCAGCAGCGTGGCTTCGCCCGGCACGTCGTAGTACGTGCAGTACGTGCACGTGTAGCGACACGCCGTCGTCAGCGGCACGAAGACGTTCCGCGCGAACGTCAGTTCCTCGGTGGGGTCGACGTCCGCGGGACGCACGGCGAGCGCGCGCTCCCGGTCGGCGTCCCGAATCTGGACGTCCACGCCGTACTCGTCGGCGCCCGGAATCCCGCTCACGGCTCCAGGTCCTCCGCGCCGAGCGCGCCGCTGTTCCGGTCGCCGTACACGTCGATGTTGCGCGCGATGAACGTCACGTACCCCGCGACGACGGCCGTCGTCACGACGACGAGTTCCGCGAGACTCGTCGCCGAACTGGACAGGAAGAGGGTGCCGCCGACGTACCCGCCGACGGCGCCGACCGCCGCGGCGAGCACGCCGTCGACGGCGAGTTTCGCCGCCGGGACCGAGCGCAGTGCGTCTGTGCGCTCGGTGTTCCCGAACGGCGTGTACGCGTCCGCGACGGCGAGGACTGGTGGGAGGACTGCGCCGACCGCCGTCGGGTACGCGGTCGACTCGGGGACGCCCGCCGCGAGGAGCGCCGACTGGACGGCGAAGAAGAGGACGGCGGCGAGCGCGGCGAGCGCTCCGAGCGCGGCGACGCCGCGCGCGAGTCGCGTCACGTGCATACGCAGTCGGTCGGTGGGCGGGCGCTTAGGCGTTGGGTTCCCGGACGGAACACGGGCGCTGGCGGCCCTCCGGTCGGCTCACGCGTCCCTGACGACGGTCGGCGCGCCGTCCTCGACGGCGACCCGGAACCCCGCGTCGCGGAGCCAGTCGGCCGCCCGCCCGTCGCCGTGCACGAGGACGTCGAGGACGTCCGCGGCCGCGTCGACGTCCACCGCGAGGCGGAACGAGTCCACTGTCGTGACGGACGCGCCGACGCGTTCGGCGGCCTCGACGTGGTCGCGGAAGGAGACGCCGTGGTAGTCCACGGCGAAGGCGTCGCTCCGGACGACGAGCGCGTTCGTGCCGCCGCCGCGGCCCGGCGCGACGACCACGTCCCCCTCGGTGTCGAACAGGTCGGCGAGCGCGTCGGCGTCCGCGAGCGCGAGGTCGGCCATCACCACGGCCGCCGGCAGTCCCTCGTCGAGGGCGGCGTTCACCGCCGCGGACAGCGTCCGGTCGTCGACGGTCACGGGCACGCCGGCGGCGGCGTCCCTGACTGCCGTTGGCGCGTCATCCAGGGGTGCGCTCGCGAGAATCTCTGGGTTACCGCCGGCTCCGCGGACGGCCGCGAGCACGTCCGCGAGCATCGCCGCCGCGAACTCGCGGCGCTCGACGGGCGAGAGCAACGAGGAGAGCCGCGTGTTCGGTTCCGAGGGGTCGAACGGGACGATGACCCGCATCCCTCAACCGAGTTTGTCGTAGGAGTCGCGCTGCTGGAGGTACCAGTAGACGCCGCCCGCCAACAACAGGAGGACGACCAGCGCCGCGGCGACCATGATGATGAGGTCGGTGCGCTGGGCCGACGACGCCGCGCTCTTCGCGGTCGACTCCGCCTGTTCGGCGTTACTGATTGCCTGCTCGAAGTTCCCGCCGTTGTAGAACTCGATTGCGTCCTGCAGGTCGCTCTCCGCGCCGCTGACGCCCGCGCCCGAACTCTTCGCGCTCTCGATGGCGTCCTCGGCGCTCCGGATGGCGTTCCGCGCTTCCTGGCTCTGCTGGGTGTACGGCTGCGTGCTGTACGTCTCCAGGGTGTTGCTCGCGCCGCCCTGCTGGGCCTGCACGAACTCCGCGTACGTGATGGTCTGTGGCGGGTCGTAGCTCCACGACCACGCGCTCGGCGACGGCGTCGTGCCGACGATGGTGACCTCCGCGCGCACCGCGCCGCTGGACGCCTTGAACTGGTAGGACGCCTGCTGGCCCGTGAGCGTCACCTCGTTCACCTGGTTGCCGGCGTTGTCGAACGTGACAATCTTCCACGTGACCTCCGTCAGGTCAGTGCTGGCTTCCAGCGTCCACTGCTCGTAGTTCTCGAAGAGATTGGTGAACTCGTAGGTGGTCTCCTGTTGCTGGCCGGCCTCGACGGTCGACGGCGCGTCGCCGCTAATCGAGACGGCGGCGGCTGGCACCGCCGCGACGGCGAGCAGGACGACGAGCGCGACCGCGAACTTAGAACAGCGGCTCAAGTTCATCGTCGTCGTCTTCGACCAACTCTTGCAAGTTCTCTTCGCTTTCGTCGCGGATGTCGTCGATGTTCTCCTGCGCTTCGATGGCGACTTCCTGCAGTTCCTTGACGCGCGGGACGTTGTTCACGCCCGACAGCAGGACGACCGAAGCGACCTGCTGGGAGTCACGAACCGGGTAGTCGCCGCCGCGGACCTCCATCGAACCGGTCTGCTCTTCGAGCCACTTCCGCCCGCGCTCGATGCCTTTCCGGTTGAGGAACTGCGGCGGGCCGGCCGTGACCAGGAGCGCGCGCTCGGTGCCCTCGATTTCACAGGGGAGCGTGAGGCGGCCGAGCGCGGCCTTCCGGACGAGGCTGGTGATGCGGTTCGTGGTGGACGCGGAGTCCTCGACTGGGGTGTCGTCGCCGGTGAACCGCGAGAGCAGGCCGCTGCCGGAGTTGTCGTTCTCGACGCCCTCGGACGCGTACCCCACGGTGGAGACGCCGCCGCCCGCGAGCGTGTTGATGATTTCCGAGGAGTCGACGACGCTCTCCGCGACGTCGCTGCCCTCGTCGACTTCGCCGGCGCCGAACAGGATGCCGAAGCGGGTGACGATTTCCTCGTTGATTTCGTCGTAGCCGCCCTGCATCGACTCGCCGGACTTCCGCCACGCGTCGTTGTCGAACACGAGGAGGTTGTCCACCTCGCGGACGAACGTCTGGAACGAGCGCGCCGCGTTCAGCGTGTAGATGCCGCCCTCGTCGCTGCCCGGGAGGACGCCGAGACCGTAGACGGGTTCGGTGTAGATGCGCTTGAGGTGCTTGGCGATGACGGGCGACCCGCCGGAGCCAGTGCCGCCGCCGAGGCCCGCGATGACGAGGAACGCGTCGACCTCGTGGACGGGGATGGAGTCGATGGCGCCCTGCACCTCGTCGATGTCTTCCTCGGCGATTTCCGCGCCGAGTTCGTTGTCGGCGCCGACACCGTGCCCCTTCACGCGGGACTGTCCGATGAGGACGCGGTTCTCCTGCGGGACGTGCTCCAAGCCCATGAGGTCGGCCTTTGCGGTGTTGACGGCGACGGCGGCCCGGACGATACCGGAGTTGTGCCGCTTGTCGTACTCGAGGAATTTGTCGAGTATTTTACCGCCCGCTTGACCGAACCCTATCATTGCCAGTTTCATGCGGAACCCTTTGCACAATTAGAGTAGAAACGAGCGTATAAGGCTTTTGCAGACGCGTGTCGGACGATTCAGCGGGGTGACCCGTTTTCGCCGGATAGCGCGCAGTCTGCGGATATATAGGTAACTCTCGGTTGAGAGGACTACTCGGTTCGTTTAAGTTTGTCGGGAACTGTCGGTGGGTCGACGTTATCGGGTCGTTAAACCCGGCTGGCGGTCACTCGCCCAGGCCGAGGTACGCCGCCAGCGTCGTGAGGTCGCCCGGGTCGACGCCGAACTCGGTCACGTCGTTGTCCGTGACGGTGTTGTCGAACTTCAGCGACCGGTACTGGTCGGTGCCGAACGGGATGAACGGCAGCGGGTCGGCCAGTCGCATCCCGATGCCCGCCAGCGGCATCGGCACCGGGAGGATGCGCACCGACTTCCCCTCCGAGCGGTAGACGAGTCGCGTCACGTCCCCCAGCGTCAACACCTCTGGGCCGCCGAGTTCGTACGTCTCCCCCCAGTGGTCGTCGTCCTCGACGGCGTCTGCCAGCATCCCCACCAGGTCGCCCACCCAGATTGGCTGGAAGCGCGTGCGGCCGCCGCCCGGCAGGCCAGTGACGTACGGCGTCGTCAACTGCTTCGTGAACGCCACGAACTCGCCGCCGTCACCGAACACCACGGACGGCCGCACGATGGTGTACGCCAGTTCGGAGTTCCGCACGACGTCCTCGGCCTTCCCCTTCGAGCGGATGTACGCCGTCGACCCCTCCGGGTCGGCGCCCAGCGCGGACAACTGGAGCATGTACTCCACGCCCGCTTCCTCGGCGGCCTCGACGACGTTCTCCGTCCCGCCGAGGTGGACTTCAACGTGGCGCTCGTCGCCCTGCTTCGGCTGGAACAGCGGCGACAGCGCGACCAGGTTCACGACCGCGTCGTGGCCCTCGATTGCGTCCCTGACCGAGTCGTAGGCGGTGACGTCGCCGACGACGGTGTCGACGGACTCCGGCAGGTCGTTCCCCTCCGGGTGGCGCGACAGGGCAGTTACGTCGTGACCTCGCTCGTCGAGCTCCCGGCACAGGTGCGTTCCGATGAACCCCGTTCCGCCGGTGACCAACACGTCCATGTGGGAGAATTACGCACGGCAGCGCCCTAAAAGTATGCACGGGGGCGACGGCCGCCGCTGCGGCGCCCCGCGGGCCGACTGCGGCGGCGAACCCGAAGCCGTTTGTACGTCCGTTGCCGTGTTTCGGGCATGCTCGTCACGCTGGAGGGCATCGACGGCAGCGGCAAGACCACGGCCTGGGAGGCGCTGCGCGACGCCCGCGGCGACGGCTTCACGTTCACGCGCGAACCCACGGACTCGTGGTACGGTGACGCCGTCCAGCGGTCTATCCGCGAGGACGACGCCGACCCGCTCGCCGAACTGTTCCTCTACACCGCCGACCACGCCGACCACCTCTCCCGCGTCGTCGAACCCGCCCTCGAACGCGGCGACGTCGTCGTCGCCGACCGGTATTCGGACTCCCGGTACGCCTACCAGGGCGCCGCCCTCGAAGGCGAAGTGCCGCGGCCGATGGAGTACGTCCGCGGCATCCACCAGCCGTGGACGCGCCCGCCGGACGTCACGCTGTACTTCGACGTCGACCCGGAGACCGGCGCCGCGCGCGCCGGCGCCACGAACAAGTTCGAACAGGTGGAGTTCCTCAGCCGCGTCCGCGACAACTACGAACAGCTCGTCGAGTACGAACCCGAGCGGTTCGTCCGCATCGACGCCACGCAGTCGCCGGAGGCAGTCCTGGACGACGTCGAGGACGTCCTCGACCGCCTGCTCGCCGACGACTGACAGGCCTCCCACTACACCCAACTGATGCCAGGGGACACCGAGCGCGAGGAAAGGGCTGCCGACGACGCCGACAGCGGCTTCTCGTTCAGCCTCCCGTCCATCCGTCTGCCGCCGTTCTTCCCCGAGGACTTCCGCGTCCTGTGGCCGGCCGCCGGCGAGAAACTGCGCGG
>JBDGQF010000352.1:0-9563 GCA_042219255.1 Halobacterium sp.
TCTTCTACGTGCTGGCGGGCACGGCGACGTTCGCGGTCGGCGAAGACCGCGAGGAGGTCGTCGTCGACGCCGGGCAACTGATTCGGTTCCCGCCGGGCGAGTTCCAGAGCGGGTACAACGACGGCGACGAGCCGGTGCGCGCGCTGGCCGTCGGCGCGCCTGGCGCGCGCCACGAGTGGTCGGAACTGGAGTCGCTGGCACCGTGTGCCGAGTGCGGCGAGGAGACCAGTCACGCCGTCCGCCCGCCGGACGAGGAGGGTGTGATGCAACTGGTCTGCAACGAGTGCGGCACCGAGATGTTCTGAACCCAAGTGCGCGCGACCACAGTGAGGATTCGGTGAGACTGCTGCGGGCGCGTCGCTGGCGGGATGCGGTCTCGCAAAAAACTGGAGGCGGGTCGCTGGTGTGAGTCCGGCGCAGCTACTCGGATTCCTCGCCGAACTCTATCTCGTCGTCGGGGAGTTCAGGGGCTTCGGCAGGTTCTCGTGTGGCCTCGAGGGTGCGTTCGACCTCGCGCTCGCGGAGTTGTTCGCGCTTCTTCTGGCCTTGGCGTTCGCGGCCACGCTTCGTGTCACCCATAGTGTGTGGGTTGCTCCCATGCCACTTAGTTCTCTCGCCGGTAGCGTTATCTGCCTCCGCGTCGGAGTGGACGGGCTTAGTCAGAGCGCGTTGTCGACGAACTGGGAGACGACGAGGTCTTCGGCGCTGCGCAGGCGGTACTGGACGGTCGAGCGCGGCACGCCCAGGTCGTCGCTGAGGTCGTCGACCGTGACCTCGCGGGGCCGCGAGTAGTACCCGCTTTCGACGGCCGCCGCGAGCGTCTCGCGCTGCTCGGGCGTCAACTCCGCGGCGACCCGGGACTCGGCGTTCCAGTTGCCGGCGCTGGACAGCTTCGACAGCGACAGCGTGAGGCCCTCGCGCAACTGCGCCTCGATGGTGTCGTAGAGGCCGCCGACCGGCTGTTCGTCCGGGTAGAGGACGCGCCACTGGTACTCGTTGTCGTGGCGGCGGGACTCGAAGACGACGCCGTCGCCGACGTGCTCGTGGACGTAGTGGGGAATCGAGTGACAGTTGTGGACTTCCTCGCGGAACGTGTAGACTGTCCGCGCGTTCGGCGACTCGTCGAGGACGTGGTACTCGCGGTACGTGTCGCAGTCCGGCAGGTCGAGGCACTCGTTGCAGCGGGACTCGTCGAGGAAGACGTCCTCGAACGCCGAGAGCGCGTCCTCGGTGCCGGCGGCGTGGTCGATGCGCCACATGCGCTCGCGGGTCGTGAAGCACACCGACGTCCACGCCGTGAGGCTGTCGTGTTCGAGGAAGACGTCCATCAGGGCGTCGCTGCCCGGTTCGAACGCGACAGTGAACTCGAATTCGCGCACGAGAGACTGTACGCGCCCGGTCAGTATTTAGGTATTGCTAACCGGATTCAGTTGCCGTGGAGGCGACAGACGGCTGTGCCTGGTGCTGCGTCGCCGCATGCCGTCAGCCGACCGCTACTGGTTGGTTATCGCCAAGTCCGTGCGCGGCCACTGGCGCGGTGCAATCTCCTCACACACCTTCACGGGTTTTAAGAGCGAGTCAAGCCTCGTTGGACGTAATGAGCGACGAACAGGAACTCGGCATCACCGAGTCCAAGGAGCACAACCCCGGCGAGTGGTACGCGGAAGTCGTCCAGAAGGCGGAACTCGCGGACTACGCGCCGATGGGCGGGTTCATCGTGACGCGGCCGCGCGGCTACGCGCTCTGGGAGGCCATCCAGGACAACCTCGACTCGTGGTTCAAGCAGACGGGCGTGGACAACGCGTACTTCCCGCTGTTCATCCCCGAGTCGTACCTCGAACGCGAGAAGGACATCGTCGAAGGGTTCGACCCCGAGGTCGCGTGGGTCACGCACGGCGGCCACGAGGAACTGGAGGAACGCCTCGCCGTACGCCCGACCTCCGAGTCCATCATCGCGCCGTACATGGCGCAGTGGGTGCGGTCGCACCGCGACCTGCCGCTGCGCGTGAACCAGTGGAACTCCGTCGTGCGCTGGGAGGCCACGGAGACGAAGCCGTTCTTCCGCACGAAGGAGTTCCTCTGGCAGGAAGGCCACACCGCGCACGCCACCGACGAGGACGCGTGGGCGGAGACGACGCTGCGCCTCGACCAGTACCAGCGCCTCTACGAGGACGTGCTCGGGATGCCCGTGCTCCGGGGCCGGAAACCCGACCACGACAAGTTCCCTGGCGCGGACACGACGACGACCGTCGAGGCGCTGATGCCGGACGGGAAGTCCGTGCAGGGCGGCACCAGCCACCACCTCGGGCAGTCGTTCGCGGAGGCGTTCGACATCACGTTCAGCGACGAGGACGAGAACGAGCGCACCGCGTACACGACCTCCTGGGGCCTGTCGTGGCGTTCCATCGGCGCGCTCGTGATGAGTCACAGCGACGACCAGGGCCTCGTGCTGCCGCCGACCGTCGCGCCCACGCAGGTCGTCATCGTCCCCATCTGGCAGGAGGACACGAAGGAGGACGTCCTCCAGTACTGCTCGGAAATCGCCGCCGAACTGGAAGCCCAGGGCGTCAAGGTCCACCTCGACGACCGCGACGAGCGCAACCCCGGGTTCAAGTTCAACGAGTGGGAGTTAAAGGGCGTGCCCGTGCGGTTCGAAGTCGGCCCGAACGAGGTCGAGGACGAGGAAGTGACGGTCGTCCACCGGCCGGACGGCGAGAGCGCCGTCGAAGACCGCGCGGACGTCACCGCCGCCGTCTTCGAGCACCTCGACGAGGTGTACGACAAACTGTACGACGCGGCCGCCGAGCGCCTCGAGGAGAACGTCCGCGAGGCGTCCTCGCGCGACGAGATTCTGGGCACTATCGGCCAGCACGGCGGCTACGTGAAGGCGCCGTGGTGTGGCGACGAGGCCTGCGAGGCGGAGGTCAAAGAACAGATTCACGCCGAAATCGTGCTGGTGCCGCTGGCCGAGGACGACCCGGCGCGCGCGGCCTCCGAGTTCGAGGACGAACCCCACCTGCCGACGCCCGACCACGAGGGCGAGGACTGCGCCATCTGCGGCGACCCCGCCGAGGAGACGGCGTTCTTCGCGAAGTCCTACTGAGTCCTGCTCGCGCCGCCGGTCACCGGCGGCAGTCGAACCACCTGATTTTCGTCGCGCGCCGGCCGCCTGTCTCGCAGGAACGTCCATGATAGTTCGCGCAGTAGCGAGCGCGAGGCCGGATTTCGCGGCAGTTCAGCCGACCGCTCACGCCGCCGAGAATCCCTAATATTTCCTTAGTTGTGACTAGATTCCCCTTAGTGGTTCAGGATTAGCGTTTTACTTACGTGTGGCAGAACGTGGCACATGAGCCAGTCCGACGCGACGAGCGACAGCCGCCTCCTCGCAGACCCCGAGGACGAGCGGTCGAACTGTGGGGTCGGCGTGGTCGTGGACTTAGACGGCGAGCAGTCCCACCGCGTCCTCGCGGACGCCCTGGACGTACTACAGAACCTCGAACACCGCGGCACCACGGGCGCCGAGGAGAACACCGGCGACGGCGCCGGCGCACTCATCCAGACGCCAGACGCCTTCTTCGACGACGTCTTCGACGGCGTCCCGGAGACGTACGCCGTCGGCTCCGTCTTCCTCCCGCAGGACGCCGACGAGCGCGCCGCAGTCACCGCCACCGTCGAGGACGCGCTCGCAGACTGGGGGCTCGCCGTCGACGCGTGGCGAGACGTCCCAACGGACAACAGCGACCTGGGGCAGACGGCGCTGGACTCAGAACCACACGTCGCGCAGGCGCTCGTCACTCCGGACGGCTGCGACGACTTCGAGAAAGCGCTGTACGTCGGCCGGCAGGCCGTCGAGGCCGCCGTCGACCACGACCGGTTCTACGTCTGCTCGCTCGACCAGGACACCGTCGTCTACAAGGGCCTCCTGAAGGGCGAACAGGTCGCGGACTACTACCCAGACCTCACCGACGAGCGCGTCGAGACCGGCTTCGCGCTCGTCCACGCGCGCTTCTCCACGAACACGCTCGGCGCGTGGCACCTCGCCCACCCCTACCGGACTATCATCCACAACGGCGAGTTCAACACCATCGACGGGAACGTCAACTGGATGCGCGCCCGCGAAGCGGACCTCGAAGCCGAGGGGTTCACCGACGACGAACTCGCGGAAGTCCTCCCGGTCATCGACGACCCAGACCAGTCCGACACCGCGAGCGTCGACAACGCGCTCGAACTCCTCATGCAGACCGGCCGGTCGCTCCCGCACGCGCTCCGGATGCTCGTCCCCGAGGCGTGGCAGGGCGACGACGACATGAGCGAGGCGCGCCGGGCGTTCTACGACTACCACGCCAGCCTCGTCGAGCCGTGGGACGGCCCCGCGCTCGTCATCGGCACGGACGGCGACCGGGTCGGCGGCGTCCTCGACCGGAACGGCCTGCGGCCGTGTCGCTACGAGAAACGCGCGGACGGCACGCTCGTGATGGCGTCCGAGCAGGGCGCCCTCGACGGCGACGTCAGCGACGTCGAGGAGCGCGGCCGCCTCCAGCCGGGACAACTGTTCCTCGCCGAGCCGGGCCGCGGCATCGTCGACGACGAGACGGTGTTCGACGACCTGACCGACGACCGGTACGGCGAGTGGGTCGAAGCCGAACAACTCCGCCTCGACACCGGCAGCGACGTGCTGCCCGCCGACCCGACCGACGACCTGCGCGCCGAGCAAGCGATGTTCGGGTACACGGAGGACGAGCTGAACGAGCTCGTCGCGCCGATGGTCGAGGACGGCAAAGACCCCGTCGGCTCGATGGGCGACGACGCCCCGCTCCCGGGCATCTCGGAGTTCAACCACCCGCTGGCGTCGTACTTCCGCCAGCTGTTCGCGCAGGTGACGAACCCGCCCATCGACTACATCCGCGAAGACCTCGTGACGAGCATGGAGACGCGCCTCGGCCGCCAGCGCAACCTCCTCGAGGAGTCCCGCGAGCACGCGCGCCAGGTCGTACTCGACTCGCCCGTGCTCGCGGACGCCGACCTGAACGCGGTCACGAACGCCGGCCGGTCGACGGAGACCATCGACCTCTCGTTCGACCCGGACGGCGACCTCGAGACCGCCGTCGAGGGCGTCCAGCAGGCCGCCGCGGACGCCGTCACGCACGGCGCGGAGATTCTCGTGCTTTCACAGCGTAGCGCCGGCGAGGACGCCCTGCCGGTGCCGAGTCTGCTCGCGACCGGCGCCGTCCACCACCACCTCGTCCGCGAGGGCCTGCGTGCGCGCGTCGGCCTCGTCGTGGAAGCGGGCGACGTCCGCACCGTCCACCAGTTGGCGGCGACGGTCGGCTACGGCGCGGGCGCGGTCAACCCCTACCTCGCCATCGAGTCCGCGCGCGACTTCGTTGCGGGCCCGGACGGCGCCGACCCCGAGGAGGCCGTCGACTCCTACCTGCACGCGCTCGAGGACGGCCTCCTGAAGGTGATGTCGAAGATGGGCATCTCGACGGTGGCGTCCTACCAGGGCGCCCAGATTTTCGAGGCGGTCGGCCTCGACTCGTCGGTCGTCGACCGGTTCTTCACGGGGACGGAGAACCGCACCGAGGGCGTCGGCCTCCCCGAACTGGAAGCGGACGTCCGCGCGCGCCACGCCGCCGGCTTCGAGGACGAACCGGCGGTCGAGCGCGTCGGCGAGTTCGAGAACCGGACGTCCGGCCGGTTCCACCAGTGGAACCCGAAGACCGTCCACAGCCTCCAGGAAGCCGTGGACAACGGCGACTACGAGGCGTTCGAGGAGTACGCCGCACAGGTGAACGACCAGACCGAACAGTTGCAGTCCCTGCGCGGCCTGTTGGACATCGACGACAAGGGCCAAGAGTCCGTGCCGCTGGAGGACGTGGAGTCCGCCGCGGACATCGTCGAGCGGTTCTCCACGGCGGCGATGAGCCTCGGCAGCCTCAGCCCGGAGGCCCACGAGACGAACGCGCAGGCGGCGAACGCGCTCGGCGCGAAAGCGAACACGGGCGAGGGCGGCGAACCGCCAGAGCGCTTCGACACCGACCGCGAGTGCGCCATCAAGCAGGTCGCCTCCGGTCGGTTCGGCGTGACGAGCACGTACCTCTCTGCGGCCGACGACCTCCAGATAAAGATGGCGCAGGGCTCCAAGCCCGGCGAGGGCGGCCACCTCCCGGGGAAGAAGGTCAACGAGATGATTGCGGACGTGCGGTGTTCGACGCCGGGCGTCGGCCTCATCAGTCCGCCGCCACAGCACGACATCTACAGTATCGAGGACCTCAAGCAGCTCATCCACGACCTGCGCGCCGGCAACCCGGACGCCCGCGTGCACGTGAAACTCGTCTCGGAGGCGGGCATCGGCACCGTCGCCGCCGGCTGCGCGAAGGCGGGCGCGGACTGCATCCACATCTCCGGGCACTCCGGCGGCACGGGCGCCAGCCCGAAGACCAGCATCAAGCACGCCGGCCTGCCGTGGGAACTCGGGCTCGCGGAAGCGAACCAGTTGCTGCGCGAGACGGGGCTGCGCGACCGCGTGACGCTGCGCGTGGACGGCGGCCTGAAGACCGGCCGGGACGTCGCCGTCGGCGCACTATTGGGCGCCGAGGAGTTCGCGTTCGGCACCGCGTCGCTGGTGTCGGCGGGCTGCGTGATGGCGCGCATCTGCCACACGAACAACTGTCCGACCGGCGTCGCCACCCAAGACCCCGAACTCCGCGACCGGTTCCGCGGCACGCCGGAGAAGGTCGCGAACTACCTCACGTTCGTCGCCGAGGAGGTCCGCGAACTGCTCGCCGACCTCGGGTACACGAGCGTCGAGGACGTCGTCGGGCGGCCGGAACACCTCGAACCGTCCGACAGCGACCACCCGAAGGGGCGCCACATCGACCTGTCGTCGGTCGTCGCGGAGCCCTCGGGTGACGCGCGCTACCGGACGCGCGGCCAGGACGACGCGGACATCGCGCTGGACGAGAGCGTCCTCGCGGACGCCGCGCCCGCCATCGAGGACGGCGAGTCGGTGTCGCTGTCGCGCGAGATTTCGACGCGCGACCGCTCCGTGGGCGCGCGCATCTCGCACGCAGTCAGCAGCGAACACGGCGTGGAGGGCCTGGACGACGACAGCCTGCACGTCGACCTGGAGGGGAACGCCGGCCAGTCGTTCGGCGCGTTCCTCGCGTCGGGCGTCACGCTCTCGCTGACGGGCGCCGCCAACGACTACGTCGGCAAGGGGCTGTCCGGCGGCACGCTCGCCGTGGAGACGCCGCCGGAGGCCGGCTTCGAGCCCTCGGAGAACACGCTCGTCGGGAACGTTGCGCTGTACGGCGCGACGGCGGGCGAGTGCTACGTGAACGGCGTCGCGGGCGAGCGCTTCGCCGTCCGGAACTCCGGCGCGCACGCCGTCGTTGAGGGCGTCGGCGACCACGGCTGCGAGTACATGACCGGCGGCATCGTCGTCGTGCTCGGCGACGTCGGCCGGAACTTCGCCGCGGGCATGAGCGGCGGTGTGGCGTACGTCCACGACCCGGACGGCACGTTCGAGGAGCAGTGCAACACGGGGATGGTCGAGGTCAGCCACGACCTCTCCGAGCGCGACGAGGACGCCGTGCGCCGCCTCGTGGAGAACCACGCGGCGCGCACGGACAGCGAGCGCGCCGCCGAACTGCTCGCGGACTGGGAGCAGACCGTCTCCGAGTTCGCCGTCGTGATGCCGGACGCGTACCGCGCCGCCATCGACGAACGCCCAGAGGCGGACGCGCGCCGGTCGCTGCCCGCGAGCGCGCGCACCGAGTCGCTGGCCGGGAGCGCGGACTGACCCTCGTGTCAACGGGTAAAACGGTCGTTTGAGTCCACGGTACTGGTTTTTCGGTGGCGTGCGTCGAGTGGCGTGTGAAGCGCCGCACGTACGTCGCGTCGGTCGTCGGTCTCGCCGCCACCGGCGGGTGTGTCAGCGCAGTGTCGTCCGTGATGGCGGGCGGCGACAGCGAGGAGTCACCGGCCGCTCCAGCGGACTGTCCGTCCTTCGACGCGGACGCCGAGACGGTCTGCGTCGGCGAGGACGCCGCGGTCACGTTCTCGCGGTCGGACGCTGCCGTCGCCGACGGCGAGCAGTTCTCGGTGACGCTCAGCAACGAGGACGCCGACGCGGTCGGCCTGAACCCGTACGCGTGGACGGTGTACCGCCGCGACAGCGACGGCTGGACGCAGGTCGCGCCGGACGCGTTCGTCGAGCCGTGGCGCAGTCTCGACGAGGGCGAGTCGCTGTCCTGGCACGTGCAGGTCGGCGGCGAAGACGTCCCAGACAGCGAACAGGGCGTCCACGTCGGCCCGCTCGACCTCGCGGACGGCGAGCACGCGTTCACTCTGCTCGCCGAGGTGGACGGCGACCGCACGGAGTTCGTCGCGCCGTTCGCCGTGGAGTGAATCACGGCGATAGCACTGCTTTTGGGGTGCCCGCCCGTCGCCCGATGCATGGACTCCGCGCTCGTGGTGGGCGGCACGCGGTTCATCGGCCGCCACCTCGTCGAGGAACTGCTCGCCCACGACTACTCGGTGACGACGTTCAACCGCGGGAAGCACGACGACCCATTCGCGGACGACGACCGCGTCCACCACGTCCAGGGCGACCGCACCGACCGCAAGGCCCTCCTGACGGCGAAACGCGAGGTCGAACCGGACGCGGTCTTCGACTGCGTGGCGTACAAGCCGCGCGAGGTGGAGGCGGCGACGGACATCTTCGGCGGCGCGGACGCCTACGTCTACGTGTCCAGCGGCGCGGCGTACGCGGACGAGGACGTCCCGAAGCGCGAGGGCGAGACGGCGCTGGAGTCGTGTACCGCCGAAGAGGCGACAAGCGACGACCCGGAGACGTACGGCGCGCGGAAGGCCGCCGGCGACCGCATCGTCTTCCAGGCCGCCGAGCGCGGCGTGAACGCGATGAGCGTGCGGCCGCCGGTCGTCTACGGCCCCCACGACTACACCGAGCGACTCGCGTACTGGGTCGACCGAATCGCCGAGCACGACGAGATTGTCGTCCCCGGGGACGGCACGAACCTCTGGCAGCGCGTCTACGTCGAGGACGTCGCGCAGGGGATGCGCCTCGTCGCCGAGGAGGGGACGCCCGGCGAGGCGTACAACGTCGGCGACCGGAACGCCGTCGCGCTCGACCGCATGCTCGACCTGATTGCGGACGCCCTCGGCACGGACGCCGAGCGCGTGTACGCCAGTGCGCGCGAACTCTCAATCGCCGACCTGGAGCCGACGGACTTCCCGCTGTACCGCGACTACCCCCACCTCCTGGACACGTCGAAGGTCGCCGCGCTCGGCTACGAGTCGACGCCCGTCGACGAGGCGATGCAGCGGACGGTGGACGCGCACCGCGAACACGGCCGCACCGGCGAGGAGGAGTGCCCGAGCAGGGAGGCCGAGGAGACGCTACTGGACGTGCTAGGGACGGTCTAACTCGCCGCGGAGCGTTCCGCGGGCGCACCACGCACTCGGCGAAGTGTCGTTACCTCTGTCACAACACGTCAAAGCGTGGCGACAGTACTCTTGGTGGACGCGGCCGTAGTGTC
>JBDGQF010000087.1:0-7230 GCA_042219255.1 Halobacterium sp.
GCGAGACGGTCGGCATCATCACGCAAGCGGACGTCGCCGCCAGAATCAGCTAGGCGGTTCGACCCGACTCCCGTTTTACAGGGACAGGCCGCGAATCTCCACGCTGGCACCGTCTCCGCCGTCTTCTCCGTCTCCGTCCGCTGCCGCGACGCGGCCGATGACTTCGCCGTCAGTCGCGCCGACGAGGCCGTCAGCGTCCTCGGCGTCGAGTGCGACGACGAACCCGGTGCCCATGTTGAACGTGCGGTGCATCTCCTCGTCGCTGACGTTCCCGGCTTCCTGCACGAACTCGAAGACGTCGTGGACGGGCAGGGGGTCGGTGACCTCGTACGTGTACTCGCCCATGCGTTCGAGGTTCGTCCAGCCGCCGCCGGTGACGTGCGCCGCGGCGTGCGCGCCGTATTCGTGCAGCGCATCGCGGAGGTACGCGTAAATGCGGGTCGGCTCCAGGAGCGCTTCGCCGACGGTGTCGTAGCCGTCGCCCGGGAACGGCTCGTCGAACCCGCCTTCTCTGTGCGCCGCTTCGCGCGCGAGCGTGAGGCCGTTCGAGTGGATGCCCGAGGACGGGAAGCCGACGAGCGCGTCGCCCGCCTCCGCCTCGCCGGGGAGCAGGTCGTCGTCGGTCGCGAGGCCGGCGACGGTGCCGGCGAGGTCGAAGTCCATCACGACCTCCGGCATCACCGCGGTCTCGCCGCCGACGAGCGCGACACCCGCTTCCTCGGCGCCCGCAGCGAGCCCTTCGCCGAGTTCGGCTTCGCGCCGTTCATCGGGTTCGTCCACCGCGAGGTAGTCCACGAACGCCGCCGGTTCGACGCCCGCGGCGACGAGGTCGTTGACGTTCATCGCGATGCAGTCGATGCCCACCGTTGAGTAGTCGCCCAGGGCCTCGGCCACCAGGAGTTTCGTGCCGACGCCGTCCGTCGCGAGCGCGAGGTACCGGTCGCCCATGTCGACGATGCCGGCGTACTCGGTGGTGTCGGCCACTTCGGAGACGGCGCCGACGAGCGCCGCCGTCGCCGCCTCGCTGTCCTCGATGTCGACGCCCGCGTCGGCGTACGTCAACTCCTCGCCGTCGTCACCGCTGCCCTCGGTCATACACGAGCGTGCGCATTTCGCGGCGTTAAACGTGCCGGTCTATGCGTCGAAGAGTAATATCCCCGCTCACCCGAAGAACAGGAACAGCGCGGGGCCGATTGTCGGCACGGCCGCGGCGGCGTACGCGGTCGGACTCCAGTCCAGTACCGTGCGGCCGTCGAGCGGGCCGAACGGAATCATGTTGAAGCCGGCGAGCAGGACGTTGATGAAGAGGCCGCGCCACCCGAGGTCGGGCGCCACGGTCACCATCAGCGCAAGCGAGACGACGGCGAGCGCGACGTTCGTGAGCGGGCCGGCGACCGCGATGAGGCCGTGTTCGCGGGGCGTGATGCGGCCGCGGTGGTGGACGGCGCCGGGCGCGGCGAACAGGAAGCCGGCGAGGCCGCCGGCGACGGCGAGTGCGAGCATCCCGAAGTCCGCGCGGAACTCAGCGTGCTGGCCGAAGTGGACGGCGACGACCTTGTGCGCGAGTTCGTGCAGGAGGAACGCGACGCCGACCGTCGCGAGACTCAGCGCGAACTCCACGGCGAACGATTCCGTGAGCAGGACGTCCGCGAGCGTGGTCGGCGTGACGTCCACGTAGAGGAGGCTGAACGCGAACCCGAGCGCCAGCCACGCGACGAGGAGGTCGCGGAGTTCCGTGCTGCTGAACCGCATCAGAGCAGCCCCACGATGACGTCGATGCTGTTCTGGACGCCCTCGACCATCCTGCTGGACAGTTCGCCGAGGTCGTCGAACGGCCCGCCGACCAAGGGCAGAATGACGAACGGGAACAGCGCGCTCGCGACGAAACTCCCGATGTTCGTCGCCGCGACCACGGCGATGAGTTTGAACAGCGGGACCTCGAGCATGTCAGAGACGATGTCCCGAATCGGGCGCGTCTCGTCGTCCAGCAGGTCGTTGAGCGTGCCGATGTCCGCGACGCGCACGGAGAGGTAGCGCAGTTCCACGTAGCCCGCGAACCACCCGGGCGCGAGCAGCGGATTGAGGCTCGTGAGCCACGCGACGGCGCCGCCGGCGCCCGCGCTCGACCAGTGCGCGCCCGCTAGCTTCGCGGCGCCCATCGAGATGACGCCGTTGAACAGGAACCACGCGGCGAACACTTTCAGGAGGACGGTGTCGCTGACGCCCGCCATCACGAGCAACACGAAGAACGCCAGGAACCCCAGCGTCAACAGCAGGCCGAACGCGCGCACCAGCGAGAACCGCTTCGACTGCGTGCCCTCAAGGGACTCCATTGGCGGCAGGTCTTCGGGGTGGTCGAGGTAGTGTTCGACGCCCTCGCGGTGGCCGGCGCCAAGAATCGCGACGACGTGCTTGCCCTGTTCGCGGAGCGCGACGAGGTTGTGCGCGATGTAGGCGTCGCGCTCGTCGATGAGCGCTTGCGCGCCCGAGGGACTGAACCGCCGGAACTCCTCCATCATCGCGGACACCACGTCGGCGTCCGTCAGGTCGTCCATCGAGAACTCCTCGACGTCCTCTGGTTCGGTGCGCGTGAACAGCACCGCGAACACGGCGCCCAGCACGAGCGCGCCGGCGGCCGCGAACAGGAGTGCTTCTGCGAAGCCGGTCAACAGTAGCAGCGGCGTCGCGAGGAAGCCGACGCCGACGGGCGGCGGCGGAATCAGGAACGGCCCGGCGACGAACTCCGCGCCGACGCCGATGACGAACCCGACGAACGCGCCGACGCCGAGGCCGAGCGTCCGACTGTCGGTGACGCCGAGCGCGAGTTCGCCCATCAGTCTGAGTTTCTCCACCGCCGTCATGCGCGACCAGAACCGCTGAATCGTCACCTGGATGTCGCGGTCGACGAGCGCGACGTCCGCGCCTATGCGTTCGGCCGCCTCGATGCCCGCCTTCATGTCCGCGCCGGGTTCGATGCCGAACTTCTCGCCGAGGCGCTTCTGGACGTACGACAGCAGCCAGTACGCCAGGAACTGGAACGCCATGCTCCCCTTCAGGAGGTCGCTTGCGTCCAGGTCGTCGGGCTGTTCGCCCTTCATCTGGCGGTACCGGCCCTCGTCGAGTTCCACCGCGACCGTGTCCGGTCGCTCCTCGTCGACGACGCGCTCGACCTCCTCCACGCTGTCCGCGGAGACGTGCGCCGTCCCGACGACCCTGACGGAGCCCTCGCGGGTCGCCGCGGATTCCTCGCTCATTGCCTCGAAGTTAGTCGTGGCGGCCTTACGCTTGTCGGAACCCCGACGAGAGCCGGGTCCGATGCCTGAATTTGAAGCCGTCGCTGTCCGTCGGGTGGCGTATGTCCGGTACGCGACTCGCCGACGACGTCCGCGAGGTACTGGACACCGACCTCGAATCGTTCGGCGCCGACGTCCGCGAGGAGGGCCGCGTCCTGAAGGAGGAACTGGCGGCGGGCACGTTCGACAACCCGCAGGCAATCGTCGGCCTGGAGTACGAGTTCTACGGCGTCGCCGCGGACGGCGCGTCGCTGCGGCGCGTCCCGCGCCCGCTGCTCGAACTCATCGGCTTCGAGAAGGAACTCGGCCTGCACAACGCCGAACTGTCGACGAGCCCCCAGCCGTTGAACGAGCACGGCCTCGCCGCACAGGAGCGCGAAGTGAAGGCGCGCGTCGCGGCGGCGATGGACGCGACGACGCGCGCCGCGGACATCCAACTGGTCAGCGACGGCATCTGGACGGTGCCGCCGGAGGGCGAGTCGGCGACGGACTACGTGACGGCGTGCGTCGACCACGACGGCGTCGTGCTGTCGACGAACATGAGCGAGTCGCCGCGCTACCAGGCGATGGCGAACGCCCAGTTCGCACCGGGCCGGACTGTCGACGTCCCGGGGGTCACCCTGGACGCGGAGACGGTGGCGCCGGAGAGTTTCGCGACGTCGATTCAGCCGCACTACCAGGTGCCGACGGCCGACGAACTCCCAGAGTACTTCCGGTACGACGTCCGTCTTGCCGCGCCCCTGCTCGCAATCGGCGTGAACAGTCCGTTCTTCCCGCCGGACTGCTACGACGAGGACGCGACGCCCGAGCGCGTCCTCGAGGACGGCTACGCGGAGAACCGCGTCCACGTCTTCGAGGGCGTGATGAACCCCGAGGACGGCCCGCGGAAAGTCCGGTTCCCGCGCGACGTCGACAGCGTCGAGGACGCCGTCGACCGCGTCGTTGAAGACCCGCCGGTCGTGCCGGCGAGCGTGGACGCGGAGGGCCGGTTCGACGACGCGTTCGCGCACATCCGTCACAAGCACGGGACGTACTGGCGGTGGGTGCGGCCCGTGTTCGGCGGCGCGACGCGGTCTGCCGCGAACGTCCGCGTGGAGTTCCGGCCGCTCCCCGGCCAGCCGACTGTCCGCGACTCGGTGGCGTTCCAGGCGGCGTTCGCTGGCCTCCTCCAGAGCATGGTCGCGACCGACCATCCCGTCCGGGAGTTGGACTGGGAGACGGCGCGCGAGAACTTCTACGCGGCGACGTTCGACGGCCTGGACGCCGACCTCGCGTGGATTACCGCGGACGGCCGCCGCACGCACAACACGGAGGAACTGTACGCCGACCTCTTCGAGCACGCCGCCGACGGCCTGGAGCGCCGCGGCCTCTCGAACGACGACGCGGCGGCGTACCTGCGGCCGCTCCGCCAGCGCGTCGACCGCGGCGTCACGCCCGCGTCCTGGAAGCGCGACCGCGTGCGCCGCCACCTCGCGGACGGCGCGTCCTTCGCGGACGCCGTGACGGCGATGCAGCGCGAGTACGTCCAGCGTCAGCGCGACACCCTCGTGGACGGCGACTTCGCGTCCTGGCCGGACGTCCCGGTCGCACCGCGGTGACGCGGTGCAGGCCCCCGTGGACGCGGCCGGCGCGGCGCCGACGCGACTCGGAAGCATTCAAGCGGGCGCCGCCACAACGCCGAGGCATGCCAGAGTCGGCGCGCTTGATGGACTCGTACACGGAGATGACGGAGATGCTGCTGCCGAACGACACGAACAACCTCGGTCGCGCGCTCGGTGGCGCCGTCCTCCACTGGATGGACATCTGCGCCGCCATCGCGTCGATGCGGTTCTCCGGCCGCCAGTGCGTCACGGCCTCCATGGACCACGTCGACTTCATCGCGCCCATCGAGATGGGCGAGGTCGCGGTCATCGAGGCGTTCGTCTTCGACGTCGGGTCGTCGAGCATCGACGTGAAAGTCGACGTCCACGCCGAAGACCCGCGCGAGGGCACGGAACGCAAGACCACGACCTCGTTTTTCACGTTCGTCGCGCTGGACGACGACGGCAAACCGACGAAGGTGCCGCGCCTGGACTGCGAGAGCGACGCCGAACGGGAACTCCGCGAGTCCGCGCTCGAAGCGCGCGCCGAACAGCGGTAAGTCTGCTGTCGGCCCCCGGTGGCCCCCAGGTTTATTCTGGTCGTCGTCGTCAATCTGCCCGGACAATGACCGAAGAGGACAAAGACCGGTTCGAGAACGTGGACAAGGCAGTTGACCGCGTGCGCGAGGAACTCGACGAGGCCGTCGAGGAGACGAAAGAAGCCGGCGGGAAAGCCACCAAGGAGGTGCGAGAGACGCTGGACAAACTCGAAGACCGCGTGAAGAAACTCCGGAAGAAACACCGCGAGGACGGCGAGTGACCCGCGAGGTCCGCGGATGACTGACTTCGTCACGGAACTCCTGCGGGACGTCGACGAGACAGCCGTCGACGTGTTCGACCTCGCGGAGCGCCGCGAAGCGAAGCAGGACGCCGGGTCGCGCCGCGACGCATACGAGCGCGGCATCGAGGAGGTCCGCGACAAGGCGGGGAAGCCGCAGGCGCGCGAACTCGCGGAGTGGATTCAGGCGGAGATGCGCGACCGGGAAGCCTACCCGACGGCGCGCGAGGTACGCAAGCAGGGCGCGAAACTCTGCCGGGAGAGCGGTCACGAGGTCTCAACGGGCGACTGGCTGGGCGCGTAGCCAGCGGACCGCCGACGCCGACCCTGCAATCGCTCGTCGCCGACGCCGACCCTTTTTGCACGCCGACCGCGTACCACTGGTCGTGTCACTCGACGCGTCCCCACCCGACCCCCCAGACCTGGACGGTGACCCCGACGAGTACGACGACGTCACCGTCCAGGGCACCGACTACCACCGCGACGACCTCCAGGAGTACCTGGAGGCCGGCGCGTGGGACGAAGCGTTCGAGGCGTGGGCGGCGGAGACCGACCTCGACCGCGAGGCGTTCGACATCGCGGTCGACCTCGACCTCTTCGACCAGTTCGACTTCTTCTGGGACGACTTCGCGGACAGGGTCGGCTACCACGCGCCCGGCCTCCCGGAGACGTGGCGCGAGCGCGACATCCACCCAGACCTGAACTCCTGGGACACCGTCTCCGCCATCAACGCGTCGCTGGCGGAACTCGGCGGCGAAGTGTCCAGGCACCTCAAAGCGGAGTACGTCGAGTGGGAGGCCGAGTACGACGCGCCCGACGACCTCCCGGACTTCTGAGAACGGGCGTCAGTCTTCGACCGCTGCGGCGGCGTTGACGATGGTCTCCTCGCCGAACGCCGGGCCGACCAGCTGGAGCCCCACGGGGAGGCCGTCGCTCTCACCCGCGGGCACCGAGATTGCGGGGAGGTTCGCGAGGTTCACTGGCGTGGTGTTCGCGTCCGCGAGGTACATCTTCAGGGGGTCGTCGAGGCTCTCGCCGAGTTCCGGCGGGAGAATCGGCATCGTCGGGGACGCGAGCACGTCGACGTCCGCGAACGCGTCGTCGAAGTCCTGTTTCACCCACGCGCGGGCCTCCTGGGCCTGTTTGTAGTACTTGTCGTGGTAGCCCGCGGAGAGCGCGTACGTGCCGAGGAGGATGCGGCGTTTCACTTCGTCGCCGAAGCCCTCCGAGCGCGCCTCCGAGAACGCCTCGTTCCAGTTCCCGTCGAAGCCGCCGGAGTGCCCGTAGCGCACGCCGTCGAAGCGAGCGAGGTTCGAGGACGCCTCCGACATCGCGATGACGTAGTACGCGGCGACGGCGTACTCGACGGAGGGGAGGCTGACCTCCTCGACGGTCGCGCCCTGGTCGCGCAGGTCGTCGAGCGCGTCCTCGAACGTCTCGACGACGCCGTCCTCGGCGCCGTCCACGAGTTCCGTCGGGACGCCAATCGTGAGGCCGTCGACGTCGCCCTCGGCGGCGC
>JBDGQF010000087.1:7330-9329 GCA_042219255.1 Halobacterium sp.
TCCACGGTGGGCGCGATTGGGCCGATTTGTTCGAGGCTGTTCGCGTACGCGACGAGGCCGTACCGCGACACGAGGCCGTACGTCGGCTTGATGCCGACGACGCCACAGAACGCCGCGGGGCACCGGATTGAGCCACCGGTGTCGGAGCCGAGCGCGTAGTCGACGTCGCCAGCGGCGACGAGCGCCGCGCTCCCGCCCGAGGAGCCACCGGGGACGTGCGCTTCGTCGACGGGGTTCTTCGTCGCGCCGAAGTACGACGTCTCCGTCGTCGTCCCCATCCCGAACTCGTCCATGTTCGCCTTCCCGGTGATGGTCGCGCCCGCGTCCTTCAGGCGTTCGACGACGGTGGCGTCGTACGGTGGCTCGTAGTCTTCGAGCATCTTCGACCCGCAGGTCGTCCGGACGCCCGCGGTGGAGATGTTGTCCTTGACGGCGACCGTCTCGCCCGCCAGCGGCCCGTCGTCGCTGCCCTCGATGCGCTCCTCGGTGATGTACGCGTTCAGCGACATTACGACACCTTCGGGCCCTTGAAGCGGCCGTCCTCGGTCTCCTCGGCGTTCTCCAGGGCCTCGTCCTGGCTGAGACTCTCCTCGACTTCGTCCGCCCGCATGACGTTCACGAGGTCGGGTTCGGCCTCGACCTCGGGCACCTCTTCCAGCGCCTCGAAGTGCGCGAGGATGTCGCCGAACTGGTCGGCGAACTCCGCGACCTCGTCGTCGTCGAGGGCGACTCGCGCGAGGTCTGCGACGTGTTCGACCTCGTCGGCGTCCACAGAATCGCTCATGTCTGAGGATTGCCCGTCGCGGCGGTAAGCGTTTCGATGGCCCGCGCAGGGACAGTGGCGCCGTCCGCGGCGACGACACGACGCGACTCCCTGTCAGTGGCGCTCTCGCGGCCGCCAACGCTACTCCGTGGTGGAGTCTGCCACAGTCCTTTTGTGCGCTCGGCGCCACCCTAGACACGTATTCGACGCTTCCGCGGCCACAGAACCCGCTCTCACCCCCAATGAGTGACCCACGAACTCGGGAGACAGAACGCGAGTCCGAGGACGAAGCGTCCAGCGAGGACGAGCCCTCCGGCCGCATCGAGCAAGCGGAACCAGAAGCGACGGAGTCCCGCCACGAAGAAGCGGAACTCCTCAACTGTCCGGAGTGCGGCGGCAAACTCGTCATCGACGAGGAGCGCGGCGAGACGGTCTGCGAGGACTGCGGCCTCGTCGTCGAGGAGGAGACCATCGACCGCGGGCCGGAGTGGCGCGCGTTCGGCAGCGAGGAGAGCGACCAGAAGTCCCGCGTCGGCGCGCCCACGACCAACCTCATGCACGACAAGGGGCTGTCGACGAACATCGGCTGGCAGGACAAGGACGCCTACGGCAACAGCCTCTCCAGTCGGCAGCGCCAGAAGATGCAGCGCCTCCGCAAGTGGAACGAGCGCTTCCGCACGCGCACCGCGAAAGAACGCAACCTGAAGCAGGCGCTCGGCGAAATCGAGCGCATGGCGTCCGCGCTCGGTCTCCCGGAGAACATCCGCGAAACGGCGTCGGTCATCTACCGGCGCGCGCTCAACGACGACCTCCTCCCGGGACGCAGCATCGAGGGCGTCGCCACGAGCGCGCTGTACGCCGCCGCGCGACAGGCGAACGCGCCGCGCAGTCTCGACGAAGTCGCGAACGTCAGTCGCGTCGACCGCGACGAAATCGCGCGCACGTACCGGTACGTCGCGCGCGAACTCGGCCTGGAAGTCGCTCCCACCGACCCCGCGAGCTACGTCCCGCGGTTCTGCTCGGAACTCGGCCTGACCGACGAAGTCGAGCGCCGCGCCCGCGACCTCCTGCAGAGCGCCCAGCAAGCCGGCCTGTACTCGGGCAAGTCGCCCGTTGGCCTCGCTGCGGCGGCAGTCTACGCCGCCAGCCTCCTCGCGAACGAGCGCGTCACGCAGAGCGAGGTCAGCAAGGTCGCGAACGTCAGCGAAGTCACCATCCGGAACCGCTACCACGAGA
>JBDGQF010000414.1:0-9326 GCA_042219255.1 Halobacterium sp.
CCGCCTGCGCGCCGTCCCGCAGCGCGGCGCGCCCGCCGCCGTCGCCGCCGCCGGCCTCGTGCTCGCGGCCGCCGCCGCCGGCGTCCAGAGCGCGCCCCGCGAGTTCGTGTTCGCGCTCGTCGCCGCCGGCATGGTCGTCTGGGACGTCGGCGAGTACGGCGTCGGCGTCGCCGCGGAACTCGACCGGCGGGCGCCCACGGCGCGCGCGGAACTCGTCCACGTCGCCGCCGCCGTCGCCGTCGGCGCGCTCGCGTACTACGCCGCGTTGTTCGTCCACGACGTCTCGCGCGGGTTCCGGTCGCCGTCCACGACCGCCGCGCTCGTCGTGCTCGCCGCCGTCGGCGTCGGTCTCGCCGCGCTGGTCGGCGCGCTCGCGGAGTGACCGCGCCCCAGTCTTCTTGTCCGCGGCGTCGAACAGTCACTCGTGCGCGAACTCTACGTCCAGCCGTTCTGCCCGTACTGCAAGAAGGTGGAGCGCGCGCTCGACGACCTCGGCCTCGACTACGAGACCACTCGGGTCTCGTTCTTCAAGTTCCGCCGGAGCGAGGTGCGCGAGGTGAGCGGCCAGTCCCAGGTGCCGGTGCTGGTCGACCCAGAGCACGGCGTCGACGGGATGCACGAGAGCGACGACATCGTCGACTACCTCTACGAGACGTACGGCGACCAGAACTGACGCGTCCGCCGGCTACGAGACGGCGGGTACCTGCACGCGGTCGAGGACGTCGCGGACGACGTCCTCGGGGTCGACGCCCTCGACGGTGGCTTCGCCGGTGAGGACGATGCGGTGGACGAGCACGGGGCGCGCGACCTGCTTGACGTCGTCCGGCGCGACGTAGTCGCGGCCCTGCACGACCGCTCTGGCGCGCGCCACCTCGAAGAGCCGCTGGGTGCCGCGCGGACTCACGCCGACCTCGACGCGGTCGTCTTCGCGCGTGGCGCGGCCGACGTCGACCACGTAGTCGCGCACGCCGTCGCTGACCGCGACCGTCTCCGGGACGTCCTGGAGCGCGGCGAGCGCGTCGTCAGGCACGACCTGGGAGACCGCGGGCGTGGTGGACTGGCGGTCGGCGCGCCGGTCGATGAGTTCGCGTTCTCCGGGCCGGTCCGGGTAGCCGATGCCGGCTTTCACGGCGAACCGGTCGCGCTGGGCCTCGGGTAGCCGGAACGTCCCCTCCTGTTCGACGGGGTTCTGGGTGGCGATGACGAAGAACGGGTCTGGGAGCGGGTGGGTTTCGCCGTCCACGCTCACCTGGCCTTCCTCCATCGCTTCGAGGAGCGCGGCCTGCGTCTTCGGGGGCGCGCGGTTGATTTCGTCCGCGAGGACGACGTTCGCGAACACGGGGCCGGGGTTGAAGTCGAAGGACTCGGTGCGGGCGTCGTAGACGTGCGAGCCGGTGATGTCCGCGGGGAGGAGGTCGGGCGTGAACTGCACGCGGTTGAACGCGAGGCCGAGCGCGTCCGCGAGACTGCGCGCGGTCAGCGTCTTCCCCGTGCCGGGGACGTCTTCGAGGAGGACGTGGCCGCGGGCGAGCGCGCCGGAGAGCACGGTTTCGAGGAACGCGCGGTCGGTGACGACCGCCCCGCTGACCTCGTCGATTACGTCGGTGCAGGTCTGGGCGGCTGAGTCGACGTCCATTCACCGAACTGGTCGGCGGGAGAACTCTTGTAGCTGTCGCCTAGTCGCCGAACGTGGTCGTCGGCGCGGCGCCGGGGCGCCGGCCGAGCGCGTGGGCCGCGCACCCGGCGAGCAGGACGAGGACGCCGACGAGCGGGACGGAGACGGCGGACAGCGCGTCCGCGAGCGGCGCGACGAGTGCGGCGCGCACGGCGGGTGACGCGCCGCCGACGGCGAGGACGTCCGCGACGACCTGCGGCTGGACCGGGCAGAGCAATACTGCCGTCCCCGCGACGAGCAGGCGGTGTGGGAGGCCGTCGGCGGCGTACAGCAGGACGACCAGGGGCGGATACAGGTAGAAGACGTGGTGGGCGTTCGACCCTGGAGAGACGAGCAGCGCGACGCCGACCGTCGCCAACAGCGCCGCGGCGCGGTCGGCGACGGTCGTGACGTCGACGTACGCGAGCGCGGCGACCGGCGCGAGGGCGGCGAGCGCGACCAGCGGATAGAGCGCGGGGTCGAGGTCGGGTGCGAACGCGCCGAGCGGCCGCGCCAGCGAGAGCGCGGACAGGTCCGGGTCGGCGCCGCCGACGAACGCGTCGAGGCGACTGCGCTCGTGGAGGATGAGGTGGAGGTAGCGGCGGTGGGCGTCGACGCCGAACGCGAACACGCCGACCGCGAGCCCTGCGACGCCGGTTGCTGTCGCGGCGGCGACGGCGCGGTACGCCCTGACGCGGAGGAAGTAGACGCCGACGACGACGGGGAACAGTTTGACGAGCGCGGCGGCGCCCGCGGCGACGCCGGCGGCGGTCGAGCGGCCGGTGTGCACCCAGCAGACGGCGGCCGCGAGCGCGAGCACGACCACTGGGTCGACCTGGCCCTGGCCGAACACGGCGGCGCTGTACGTGGACGCGAGGAAGAACGCCGTGACTGCGGCGCGGTCGCGGCACGGGAGGCGACCGGTCTCGCGCTCGATTGCGGTGACGGTGACGCCCGCGACAACCAGGGACGCGGCGACGCCGACGCCGACCTGGACGACGAACGCGGGCCACACCGGGAGCGCTGCGTACGGTAGGAACCCGAGGACGACGACCGGCGGGTACACCCACTGGCCGTGGCCGACGGGCGCCCACGCGCCGACGAACGGGTCGCCGGCCGCCGCGAGCACCGCCGCGTGGCGGTACGCGCGGAAGTCCCACGCCAGCGGCGTGGTGTCCGCGAGGAGCGCGAAGTAGACGGGGACGAAGAGGCCGACTGCGACGCCGAGCGCGAGGACGGAGCGCGTCCGGCGGCGCCGCGCGGCCGCTGCGGCGTGCATATCTCTGGGCGTCGCGGACGAACGGCTTATAAGTGGGAGCGGTGTTGCTGGCGCTGCAAGTCCATGTCAACAGTTCACGAAGCGTGCGTTGACGGGCGGTCGAAGGCGGCTCTCCGGGCCCTCAGACCGGTTTCCGCATCGCGACGTGGGGGATGCCCGCTTCCTCGAACTCGTCGCCCTCGCGCTCGTAGTCCCGGCGGTCGTAGAACCCCGCCGCGGGGAGTTGCGCGTGGAGGTAGAGTTCGTCGAAGCGCTCGCCAGCGGCCGCCTCGACGGCGTCCATCAGCGCGTCCCCCCAGCCCTCGCCGCGCCGGGACTCGAGGACGGCGACGCGCTCGACCTTCCCGACGCCGTCCTCGTACTCGCGGAGGCGCGCCGCCCCCACTGGGTCGCCGTCCTCGTCGTACGCGACGAAGTGCAGCGCCTCGTCCTCGTAGTCGTCGACCTCCAGTTCCTCGGGGACGCCCTGTTCCTCGACGAACACCGCGTACCGGACGCGCAGGGCGTCCTCGTAGCGGGCGTCGGTGTCTGCGCGCTCGACCGGCATACCCGAGTAGAGCGGGGCGAGCGGGAAAACCCCTACTTTCGCGCGACGCTCGCGGTGAACTCCTCCAGCAGCGTCGACAGCATCGTCGCGAACCCGGTGTCCCGGCTCCAGAACGCCGCTTCCGTGTCGCCGCGCACGCTGATGAGGACGGCCTCCTGGTCGACCATCAGCACGCGCCCGGTCCGCATCTCGGGCTTGCGTTCGCCGACCGGCACGGTGTCGACGCCGAGTTCGTCCACGACCTCCAGGACGGCGTCGTCAGCGCTCACGACGACGACGCCCGCGCCGCCCTTGGCGGCGTCGGCGAGCGCGTCCCGCACCACTGGCTCCAGGTAGTCGACGTCGTCAGTGCCGTACTGGACGGCGCTGTCCGCGGACTCGATGAGCTGTGCGGCCCGCGACGCGACGTTCTCGGAGCCACGCACCGTCCAGATTGACTCGCTCTCCTCCTCGGCGGGCGCCTCCGACTCGATGGACTCCAGGTAGTCGAACGCCGCGTCGCTCTCCGACCTGAGCTGTCGGTAGAGGCGTTCGCGCGCCTCCTCGACGTCGACCGGCCGGTACCGCGTCGGGTCGGACTGCTGGACGTCCACGAGGCCGCGGTCTTCCAGGTCGTCGGCCGCGCCGTACACCTGCGACCGCGGCACGTCCGCGACGCCTGCGATTTCGCTGGCGGTGCCGGTGCCGAGCTTCTGGAGCGCGACGAACACGCGCGCCTCGTACGTCGTGAGTCCGAGGCGCTTCAGCGCGTCCACGGCCGCCGCCTCGTTCATTCCGAATCAGGGCGCTCGCGCGCCCACTCCCGCACCACGCGGTCGTACTGGTCGGCGGACAGGTCGCCGTCTTCGAACGCCGCGCTGGCTTCCGCGAGGTCGCTGTCCGTGACCTCGGCCTGCGCGAACACGCGCTCGAAGATGTCCGCGACGACCGTCGCACCGCTGTCGCCGCCGACCGCGCGCTCGTCGCCGCCCGCGAGCACGTCGCCCTCGACGGTGACGTCCGACCCATCGGGCGCCGTCTCCGACACCGTGACGTCGTAGGTCGCGGACGCCGGCCCGCCGTCGAGGCGCCACGCGACGTACACCGTGTCCTCGTCCACGACGGCGTCCACTGGCTCCGGCGTCGCGTCGAGGGCCGTCACGGTGCCGCCCCGCACCGTCTCCGAGAGGACGACGCGCCCTTCGCTGGCGGGGACGTCTACCGTCGCGGTGAGCGTGCCGCCCGGCTGCACGAGGTCGCGGTCGAGCGAGCGCCGCGTCCCGTCCAGGCTGCTGGTCGCGGCCGTCGCGCCCGCTCCTGCCGTTGCGGCTTCTGCGTCCGCGCCGGCGTCTCCCGTCGCCGCGTCGGCGTCGCTCCCGGGCGCGGCGGCGGACGCGCTCGCGGCGTCCGGCAGGTCGTCGGGGTCGTCGGGGTCGTCGTCCCACTCGACCCAGTCCGGGCCGAGGTACTTCGTCCAGACGACGAGGAGCGTCGGCAACACAAGGACGGCCGCGAGGAACGCGTACACGATGGTGAGGCCGGTGATGATGCCGAACTGCTGGAGCGGCGGCAGGATGGCGAACACGAGCACGCCGAACCCGCCGACGGTGGTCGCGGCGCTCCCGAGGAGCGCGCCGCCGGTGCCCGTGGTCGCCGTGCGCATCGCCGCCCAGACGGTGTCCGTGCGCTCCAGTTCCTGCATGTAGCGCTCGCTGATGTGGATGCTGTACGCGACGCCCAGCCCCACGGTCAGGCTCGTAATCATCCCCGTGAGGACGTTGAACGGGATGTCGACGGCGTACATCGTCCCGAGAATCCAGGACACGCTCAACACGACCGGGAGCAGCGTCACTGCGCCCAGCGTCGCGCTCCCGTCCGTGATGCGGTAGGTCACCATCAGGAACGCGAACACCGCGACGAGCGTGATGACGAGGCTCTCGATGACCGTCTGGAGGAGCTGGTCTTGGACAATCTTGTTCAGGATGGCGCTCCCCGTCGCCGTGGCTGTGATGCCGTCGCCCGACGCCGCCGCGGCGACGTCGCGCATCTGCTCGGTGACGGCGCCGCCCGAGGCCGTGCCGTCCACGGACACCACGAGCCGCAGCGCCTCGTAGTCACCGCTCTCGGTGCGGTAGACGTACTGGTTGGCGCGGTCGGGCGCCGCCCCGTAGAACGCGTCGTAGACGGCTTCGACGTCCTGGTCGGGGACGCCGTCGCCGTCCGTGTCCGCCGCCTGGAACGTCGCGTTGAACGACTCGTTGGTCGCCGCGACGCGCCGCATCGACGACAGCGGCCCCTGGATTGCCGGCTCGCCGTTCGTCAACACCTTCGTCACGTTCTTCTCGACGGCGGCGTCCCTCGCCGCCTGCACGCGCTCCAGCGCCGAGTCGCCCGTGACGCTGCCCTCCAACAGTATCTGGGCCTGCGCGTCCTCGCGCACGAACCGGTCGCTGACGTAGTTCAGGTTCTCTTTCGCGGTGTACTCGCCGGGAGCGAACGGCTCCGGCAGGTCTTTCATCCAGTCGGCCGGGTCTTCCGCGAGGAAGTCCTCCTGGTTGAACGACGTGTCCACCTGGGTCGCGCCATACGCGCCCGACGCGGTCACCAACAGCGTCAACACGAGCACGACGGCGGGCGCCTTCCGCGCGGCCGTCGACCCGACGGACAGCACCTGACTGAACCGGCCGCCGCCCGTGCCGAACGCGCGCTTCCGGCGGTCGAACCCGTAGCCTTCCAGGAACTCGTCCAGTTCCACCTTCAGCGCGGGCACCAGCACGCCGAACACCAGCAGCGCGGCGACGATGCCGAAACTGGAGACGACGCCGAACTCGCGGATGGGCGGCACCGGACTGGAGAGGTTCGACAGGAACCCGATGACGGTGGTCGCGGTCACCCACACGAGCGCGACGCCGACGCCGGCCAGCGCGACGCGCATCGACCCGCGCGGGTCGGCCGGCCGGTCGTCGTCAGCGGCACCGAGGCGCTCCTCGCGGTGCCGCATGAAGATGTGGATGGCGTAGTCGATGGACAGGCCGATGAGGAGCACGGGCACCGCAATGAATATCTGGTTGAACGCGATGTCCAGCCACCCCATGAAGCCGAACGTCCACGCGAGCACGGCGCCGATGCCGAACAACCCGAGGACGATGTCGAGGAGGTCGCGGTACGCGACCACGAGCGCCACCAGCACGAACAGGATTGCGAGCGGGCCGACGATGAGGATGCTGTCGGCCATCGACGAGTTGATTTCGTGCGTGATGAGGCCGCCGCCGAACACGAGGTAGTCCTGCTCGCGGTCCTCGGCGAGTTCCTGCATCGCCAGCTGGGCGTCGACGATGCGGTCGTCGGTCACCTGGCCGCCGCCCGGCACCTCGCTGTCGGTCTGCTGGGTGACGACGAGCATCGTCGCCTCAGCGGTCGTCGAACCCGCTTCGTAGTAGTCGCCGGACGGCATCAGGCCGAACACCGACCGGCCACCCGTCCCGCCGTTCCCACCGTTCCGCTCGGGGCTGAGAACGGTGGCGACGACGTCCTCGACCGCGGACGCGTTCATCGACCGCAGTTGCGCGAGCTGTTCGTCCAGCGAAGCCTGGCTGGCGTTCTGGAACGCGGCCTGCTGGGCGTCCAGTCGCTCGCCGAGGTCGCGGAGTTCCGCGACCTTGTCCTCGAGGGCGCTCGCGCGCTCGTCGAGCGCGGCGTACTCGTCGCTGAGCACGCCACGAGTGCCG
The DNA here is from genome assembly GCA_042219255.1 of Halobacterium sp. Classification (GTDB taxonomy): domain Archaea; phylum Halobacteriota; class Halobacteria; order Halobacteriales; family Halobacteriaceae; genus Halobacterium. The sequence continues at coordinate 7,188 of JBDGQF010000414.1, forward strand.
AGGCGGTACGCTGCCTCCACCTCGGACTCGCTGGTCGCGTTCCGGAGGTCGCTGGCCGCCCGCTTGAACGTCGCGTAGTGGCTGTCAGTGAGTTCGACCGTGGAGTTCGCGCGAACCCGCTCGAACGCCGCTCCGACGCTCGCGTTCGGGTGCTGGCGGAGGTACGTGAGTTCCGCGCGCAGCGACTCGGCGGTGGCGTTCAGCGCCGCCGACCGCTGCTCGACGGCCTGGCGTTCCGCCTGCACCGTCGCGTTCAACTCCCGGAACTGCTCGGAGAGCGCGCGCAGCTGCCTGCCCTCCTCCTGTTGGATGGCGGCCACCGCGACGACGTTCGCGATGCCCGTAATCGCGTTCTCGCCGGCGAGCGTGCGGTTGACCGTCTCGTTCTCGTACAGCGCCTGCTCGTACTCCAGCGTGTTCACGAGCGCGCTCTTCGAGAGGACGTTGTCGCCGCGCACGACGATTTGCGCGGTCGTCGTGTTCTCGTCGCCGGACTGGAAGTGCCGCTCGATGTAGTCGAGCTTCTGGGACTCCTCGCTCTCGGACTGGAACTGGTCGAGCGACGACGACTGCTCGACCATCGGCGCGCCCGCGCCGACGAGCACCGTCAACACCAGCATGACGGCGATAGCCGCCTTGCTGTGCCTCGTCACGAGCGCGGCGACGTCCCCGATGCGACTCACGACCGCCACCCCACAGGTACTGTTGGTAGGAACATACTGACAGGCTGACTCTGCCCGGAACTGGTGGGCTCGTTCACATAAACCCAGCGAAAGGCCCGGTGCCCGCCCCGACCACCGGCGGCACCGCTACCTGGCACTCCTTGCCGACCAGTAGCGCCGCGCTCACTCCAGTTGCTCGGCGTACTCGTAGTCCGCCGGGTACGCGTCCGGCGCCGCGTCGTCGATGACGATGTACCAGCCGTCTAACTCCGCGGGGTCGTCCAGCGCCGCGCGCAGCGTCGCGCGCACGTCCTCGACGTCCACGCCGTAGTAGTCGCCCGGCACGCCGTCCAGGTACTGCAGCGCCGTCCGGAACAGGCTCCGCATCCCGTCGTCGTTCTCGAAGTCGTAGTGCTTGTACGCGCCCGCCGCCACCTGCACCATCCCGTGCAGGAACGCCGACTCCGTCGTCCCGCTCCCGTAGTTGTACCACTCGGCCTCGAAACAGTCGTGTGACTCGTGGAACTCGCCGCTGTTGTACAACCGGACGCCGTGCTCGGTCGCCTTCCGGAGCGTCGCGTGCTCCCACACCCGCCGGTCGGCGTGCCACCCCGACGGGTCGCCCAACGGCGGCGCGACGCTCGGGTCGCGGGTGTGGTCGTCCATGCGCGGTCGTTCGCGTCCGCCCGCCGTAACCCCATCGGTCGCCTCCCCCTCAGCCGGCCCCCACCCTCCGGAACGGCAACCCCTTTCAGCGCGCGCCCGCTACGACACGGTAATGCGAGTCGAACAGTTGGGCGACGGCGACCCCGAAATCGCCGTCGTGGGGAGCGTGCACGGCGACGAACCGTGCGGCGCGCGCGCCGTCGAACGCCTCCTCGACGACGACCCGGACGTCCTCCGGCCAGTGAAACTCATCGTCGCGAACGAACTCGCGCTCGAACGCGGCGTCCGGTACGTCGACGCCGACCTCAACCGCTCCATCGGCGAAGACGTCCCCGAGGGCGCCCACGAGCGCGACCTCGCGCGCCGCCTCGCCGACGAAATCCAGGGCTGCACCGTGTTGTCCCTGCACTCCACGCAGTCCCACGCCGACCCGTTCGCCATCACCGCCGGCCTCGACGGCCCCGTCCCCGACGTCGTCCCCCACCTCTCCGTCGTCGCGCTCGTCGACACCCAGGGGTTCGGCGAAGGCCGACTGTTCGCGTCCGACGCCGACATCGTCGAAGCCGAGGCCGGCCTCCAGGGCACGGACACCGCCGCGGAGAACGCTTACCGGCTCAGCCGCGAGTTCCTCACCGCCGTCGGCGCGCTCCCCGGGGACGCCGTCGAACGCGAGATTCCCGTCTTCGAGATGGGCGATTCGATTCCGAAACCGCCCGCCGACGAGTACGAGGTGTTCGTCGAGAACTTCGAGCGCGTCGAACGCGGCGAGACGTTCGCCGCCGCCGACGGCCAGGAACTCGTCGCCGACGAC
>JBDGQF010000236.1:0-4079 GCA_042219255.1 Halobacterium sp.
GAGGCCGTGCGGACGGTCTGTGACCTGACGCGCGAGTACCACGCGCAGGGCGAGGAAATCGAGACGCTGCTCGTCGGGAACTACGCGGACGCCGGCTTCCTCGTGGAGTACGCGCGCGAGGAACTCGGCGACGACCACGCCGAGCGCGTCCACCGCTACCTCGAAGCGAACGGCGGCGACCCCACGGGCGAGCGCATCGCGGACGTCGACTACCAGGGGAACGTCCACCTCACCCAGTTCTGGCAGGGGTACTCGCTGGGGAACGTCCGCGACCGGCCGTTCAGCGACCTCTGGACGGACGACACCAACCCGCTGCTTCGCGGCCTCCGCGACCGCGACGACCGCCTCACCGGCCGGTGCGCGGACTGCCAGTACCAGTCAGTCTGTCGCGGCGGGTCTCGCCTCCGCGCGCTCTCCGCGGGCGGCCCCTTCGACCCGGACCCGAAGTGCTACCTCCGCGAGAACGAGCGCCGGCCGGACGAGGCCGCAGAGGACGCGGCGGCGGACTGACTGCGGCGGCCAGACGGCACCGCAGCGGACTGACCACAGTGGAAGCTACGCGCGTCGAATGTAGACGCGCCACTCGTCGGGCGCGACCTGTTCTGGTTCGTAGTCGAACCCGCGTTCGTCGAGGACGTCGTACAGCGGCTCCGGCTCGAAACTGTTGACGAGCAGGAGGGTGTCGTCGTCGCCGAGCGCCTCCAGTTCGGCGACGATGTCGTCGAACGGCGCACCGTCGATTTCCCTGGCGTCCAGTCGCGAGTCGGCGTCGGCCTTGGTTGCCATACCAGTGGGTTCGCCCGACACCGGCCAAGCGGTTTCCCCGAAAATGTTCGTCGCTCTGCCCCCGGACTCACGGGAGCGCGCGCTGGAGGCTCTCCGCGGACTTCACGGCGAAGAAGCCGACGACGGCGGCGATGAACGCCGCCTGCGTGCCGCCCGCCGAGAAGCCGAGGGCGGCGGCGACGGCGACGACTGCTGCCTGCACGGTGCGCGAACTCGCGGCGTCTGCGGTGGTCGTGCTCATGGTCTGTTAGAACGGGGCGTCGTCGGTCGACGGGCCGTCCAGCGGACTCGGTGCGTCGGCGCCGCCTGCCGGGTCGTCGTCGGGGTCGGGGAGTTCCCCGGTCTCCCGGAACTCGGTTTCGAGGGCGGCGAGCTCGTCGTTGATTTCGCCGGCGCGCTGGTGCATGTCGGCGACGCGGACGCGCACGAGGTCGTAGTCGTGGCGCCCGCGGAGGCCGTTCCACGCGCGGAACGACCCGATAGTGAGCGTGTGGCTCTGCGGGCAGAACGGCGTCGTCGGCGTGAACTCCGCGCGCAGCACGGACGGGTCGTCGGCGTCGACGGCGTACCGGTAGCCCGCTTCCGTGTGGCGCGTGTCGAGGTTGAGGTCGGCGAGGTTGTACCCGAACGTCATGTCGTAGACGCCGCGCTCCTCGAACAGCTCGCGCGTGAGTTCGTGGAACGCGACGTGGTCGTCGCCGTCGAGGACGCGGTGGCCGGCGAGGAACGCGCCCGGCGTGGGGTTGACGTCCGGGTCGAACTCGCCGCTGGGCGCGAGCGCGTCGTCTGACTGGGAGCCGAGGCCGTACATACGTGTCCGATCGTGTCACGCACCGGTGGGCGTGGCCCCGAACGTGTTCGCCCTCGCGGCCGGCGCGTCACGGAGCAGCCGCTGGCGTTGGGGAAACGGGAGGAAGAGTGCGGCGGGGACGGGTGAGTGACCGATTGGGCGGTGCGCGGGCTGTGCCTCGTTACTCGCCGGGCTCGGGGTCGAAGATGTCCTCGTCGGGCTCACCGGCGACCTCGATTTCCGCGAGCAAGCCCTTGCGGGTGACGCGGCTGAGCGCGTGGTCGACGAGCTTGATGGTCTCCGGGACGGGCGTGTCCATCTCGCCAATCATGCAGCTGCCCGGCGGGACTTTCATGGTCTGGACGTACTCCTCTGGCGTGCCGAGCGAGCCGTCGCGGTGCGCCTGCGTCCAGACGTTCCCGATTGGGTGGAAGTTCGACGAGAGGTTCGGGCCGCCCATCACCATGTACACCCGGATGGAGTCGCCGGATTCGGCCTGCATGCGGCCGTACCGGTCTGGCGTGAACGGGTACTTCGCGCCGTTGAACAGGACGTACGTCGGGTCTTCGTTCGCCATCGCGTTCATGTCGAACTTGTGGTGGCCCTCCGTCCCGGCGTCCTTGTCGGTGTACACCTCGTGCTGGCCGAGGTAGAACTCTCTGTCCACCTCCGGCAGGCCGTCTTCCGGTTCGACGAGAATCATCCCGAACATCCCGCTGGAGATGTGCATGTCCATGTTCGGGACGGCGCAGTGGTAGATGAACGCGCCCGGGTACTTCGCGGTGAAGTCGACGCCGTTGGACTCGCCGGGGTTGACCGCGGTGGCTTCGGCGCCGCCGCCCGTGCCGTAGACGGCGTGGAAGTCGACGTTGTGCGGCATCGAGTTGCCGTCCGCGCTCTGCAGCGTGAACGAGATGGTGTCGCCGCGGCGCACGCGAATCATCGGCCCGGGAACCCGGCCGTCGAAGGTCATGAAGTCGAACGTGACGCCGGGTTCGATTTCGGCGGTGACCTCCTTCGCCGTGAGTTCGACCTCGTGGTGTTTGGGGCTCGACCAGTCCACGGGGTCGGGGACGTCGGCGGGGTCGGCGGCGACCCGGTCGACGGTTTCGCGCTGTTTCTGGGCGGCCTGGCCGTCCTGGACGGTCTCGGTCGCGGGGCTCTCACCGCTGGGTGCGGTACAGCCGGCGACTGCGGCGGTCCCGCCGAGACCGAGGCCCTGCAACACGCGGCGTCGAGTAGTGTCGAACATTGGTGGTCACCTCTCACTTGGACGTAGGCCGTTGCACCCCTTCAAGCGGCACTGAGATTCCAGTTTTCCGGCGACGCACCCGAACACGTTCACCGCCCCATTTATCAGTCAATCGTGGGGGTGTTCAGGCCGGTATTTCCGAACACGTTCGGGACGCCGCATACCCGCGCGTGCGGCGTTCCTACACGTATGGCTTCAGTGTCCCACGACGACGTCGAACCCGTGACCGACCACGTCCACGAGAACTCGTGGTCGGCGAACCTGGAGAAACCACAGCACGCCGACGACCGCGACCTCGTCGTCGCGCAGGCCGTCGACGCCGTCGAGCACACCGCCGACGGCAACCACGTCAACCTCGTGACCCACGGCGACCACGGCCACCCGGAGGACTACCTCTACGACGAACTCGCCGCCGAGTTCGGTGACAGCGTGGACTGGGAGTACGTCGAGCAGTGTGGCTGTGGCGGCCACGTCACCCGCGTCCACGCCTGACGTAACTATTTCTGGTTACTGGACAACAGTTTTGTAACCGCATTGAGTTGCCTGGGGCATGGACAGGCGGCGGTACCTCCAGGCGCTCGGCGTCGGCGGCGCGCTCTCGCTGGCCGGGTGCCTGGACACCGGCGGCGACCAGGGGGCTTCGGTAGCCGGCCCGCTCACGCTCGCGTCCGCGACCACCGCCCACGACAGCGGCCTCCTCGACGCGCTCGTCCCCGAGTTCCGGGACGCGTTCGGCGCGTCGGTCCGCACCGTCCCGCGCGGCACCAGCGGCGCGCTCCAGACCGCCCGCGACGGCGACTGCGGCGTCGTCCTCGTGCACGCGCGCCCGCTCGAAGACGAGTTCCTCCGAGACGGCGCGGGCGTGAACCGCCGCTCGCTCATGGTCAACGACTTCCTCGTCGTCGGCCCGCCGGACGACCCCGCCGGCGCCGCCGGCCGCGACCCACTCGCGGCGTTCGCCGCCATCGCGGACAGCGGCGCCACGTTCTTCTCACGGGGCGACAACTCGGGCACCCACCTCCGCGAGCGCCGAATCTGGGCGGAAGCCGGCCTCGACCCGGGCGGCGCGTGGTACAAGGAGACCGGCCAGGGGATGGGGAACACGCTCGTCGCCGCCGGCGAGGTCGGCGCGTACACGCTCACCGACCGCGGCACGTTCCTCAACGTCGAGCACGGCCTCGCGGCGCACGTCGACCGCGGCATCGACGACCCGCCGCCGCTCCTCCGGAACGAGTACGGCGTCATCCCCAC
>JBDGQF010000236.1:4179-9128 GCA_042219255.1 Halobacterium sp.
GGGAGGACGCGGCCGTGCCGGTAGACGACGCCCGCGAGGTTCACGGTGAACGCGAGGAAGCCGGCGGCGAGGAGGACGCCACCGACCAGGGTGGCGGGTTCCGGCGCGACGCCTGCGCGGCCGAGCACGAGCGTGACGGCGCCAGTGACGAGGAGGGCGCCGTCGAGTGCGGCGATGCGGTCGTCGTAGAGGTCGTCAATCATCGGGACTCGCTCGAAGCCGAGGCGGTCGCTGTACCGGTGCACCCAGACGATGAACGGGACGACGTGGTACAGCGACCCCATCACGACGAAGCCGACGACGCCGACGAACAGGAGGTGGACGGCGGTCGGCGGCCCGAACAGGGCGTCTCTGGCGAGCGGGTCGGCGAGCCAGGCGCGCGCGGCGAGCGCGCTCCACGCGGCGAGCGCGACGGCGACGACGGCGTACCGGCTGAGCATTGGGGTGCGGTCGACGCGGCCCTCGTGGAGTTTCTTCGCGAGGAGGACGGCGAACGCGAGCGCGCCGACAGCCATCAGGAGACCGCCGGCGGAGGCGAGCGGGGCGGCGCCGAGGAGGCGGCCGGTGGCGAGCGCGAGGACGCCGACCGGATACGCGTACTCGATGCGCGCCAGGTGGACGTCACGGCCCGCGATTTCGGTCTGCGTGAACATCGTGGCTAGCTGGTAGAGCGCGCCGAAGACGGTGCCCAGAATAGCGCCGAAGACGGCGAGCGTGGCGTGCGCGCCGACGACCTGGGGGCGCGTGACGCCGGCGGCGGGAAAGAGGGGCGTCGAGAGGTCGAACGCGAGCAGGAACCCGAGGAGGGCGAGGACGGCGAAGCACGCGAGCGCGAACGCGAAGTGGGCTTCCGTGCGGTCGAGGCCGTCGACGGACGCGAGGGTGCGCGCGAGGTTGTACGCGAACGCCCAGATGCCGAGGACGAGCAGGCCGCCGAAGCCGTGAATCCAGTGCGTGTTCGCCGCGAGGAACGCCCACGCCATGCCGGCGACGCCGGCGGCGGTGAGCGCGAGCGCGGCGTTCGCGAGGCGCTGCGAGTGCAGGGGGGCGTTCGACCAGACGGGCACGAACTGCGTCATCGCGCCCATGATGGTGAGACACACCCAGCCGGCGAGCAGGAGGTGGACGTGCGCGAGGCGCGCGTAGCCCGGTGCGGCGTCGAGCACGCTCGCGAGGCCGACGCCGCCGCCCGCGAGCAGGAACAGGAGGCCGACGAGGAAGTACCGGAGCGGCACCGTCATCGGTGGCTGCTGGTCGGTCGCGAGTCCGGCGGGGACGGCGCTCATACGTGGACTGTGGTGGCTCTAGTGCCTGCGGGTTCTCCCGAACGTGTTCGGTTCTCTTGGCTTCGACGCTCAGTCAGACGAGTTCCTTGTCCGCGAACTGCGGGAGGTTGCTCGCGAACTGCTTGATTGCGGTCTCCTCGGCGCGGTGTAGCGTCTCGCTGAGCGTGGACTTCGCGGTGTCCAGTTCCTCGGCGAGGTCGGTGAGCGTGCACTCGCGGGGCGTGTCGTAGTAGCCGGACTCGATGGCGGTCGCGAGCAGTTCCTGCTGGCGCGGCGTCAGGAGGCGCTCGGAGTCAGCGGACTCGTAGAGGTAGCCGACCTCGAAGTCCATGCCGAACGCGTCCAGTTGGTCGCGCAGCGCGGACAGCTTGCTGTGGGGTGCAACGACCTCCAGCGTGGCGTCGCCGCCGACGATTTCCAGGGGCGGCTCAAGGGGGAGGCCGGCCTCCTGGAGCGACCACAACAGCAGCGGTTCGCTGGTCTCGAACTGGACGAGGACGCTGTCGTCGTCGCGCTCCAGGGGTTCGAGGTCGACGACAGCGTCCTCCTCGTCCATCTCGCGGAGGACGTCGACGACGTCCGGGCCGGTCAGTTCGAGGAGCGCGACGCCGCGCTCGTCGTCGGGGAACGCGGCGAGCACGCGGAACAGCGTCTCCGGGTAGCGCGACGATACGTCCGAAATCCACACGGAGTCTGGCAGGTCGATGGTGAGTTGCGCGCGGGCCATTCGAAGATGTTCGGACGTACGGTGTGGGCACCCAAGAAATCTTCCCGAACATGTTCACGCGAACGCGTTCGGGGGAACGCCCGGGTCGGTGGGCCGCCGACCGAGTAGTATGGCCACGAGCAGCGACTGGCACGCGCACCTCGCGGACACGGCGGCGCCCCTCGACCGCGACCGGGAACTCCTCGATGTCCGCGACCTCGGGCCGCCGGCCCCCCTCAAGCAGACGCTGGAGACGCTCCCGGAACTGCCGGACAGCACCGTCCTCGTGCAGGTGAACGACCGCGCGCCCCAGCACCTCTACCCGAAACTCGACGACCGCGGCTACGAGTACGCTACCGTCGAGACCGAGGACGCCGTCGTCACCGGTATCTGGCGGCCCCGCGACTGACCGCGAGTTAACAACCCGTCCGCCAGTTTTTATTAGTATCACGCACTCAGCGCCGGTCGACTAACAGCCGAATTAATAACGGGTGGGGGCGTAGCTCCGCGTAATGACCGCCGAACCCCCGTCGCGCGAGACCGGCCGCGGCGACGCCGCCGAGGTGACCGCGCGCCTCTCCGTCCCCGACATGGACTGCCCGTCCTGCGCGGGGAAAGTCGAGCACGCCCTCGACGGCGTCGCCGGCGTCCGTGAAATCGAGACCCAGCCGACCACCGGCCGCGCCGTCGTCACCTACGACCCCGACGAGACTGACGAGGCCGACCTGGTCGCGGCCATCGAGTCAGCCGGCTACGAGGTCACCGGCTGGTCGGGCGAGAGCGAGGGCGAGCGTACAGAACCCGCGAGCCCGCAGTCGGTGTGGACGAGCACGCGCGCGCTGAAGACGTGGGCCAGCGCCGTCTTCGTCGCCGCCGGGTTCCTCGCGGAGTTCCTCCTGGTCGGCCTCAACCCGACTGTCGGGTCGGTGCTCGGCGCGGAGTTCCTGCTCGCGGACGCGTTCTTCCTCGTCGCCATCGCCGTCGCCGGCCAGCCAATCGTGCGCGGCGGCTACTACTCGCTGAAAGCCCTGAACCTCGACATCGACCTCCTGATGTCTATCGCCATCTTCGGCGCCGTCACCGCCAGCGTCGCGTTCGGCGAACGCCTCTACTTCGAGGCGGCGACGCTCGCCGTCCTGTTCAGCGTCTCCGAACTCCTCGAGACGTACTCGATGGACCGCGCGCGGAACTCCCTGGAGGAACTCATGGAACTGTCGCCGGACGAAGCGACCGTCCGCCGGGACGGCGAGGAAGTCACGCTGCCCGTCGAGGACGTCCGCGTCGGCGACGTCGTGGTCGTGCGGCCCGGCGAGAAGATTCCGATGGACGGCGTCGTCCGCGAGGGCGAGAGCGCCGTCAACCAGGCGCCCATCACGGGCGAGAGCGTGCCCGTCGACAAGACAGAGGGCGACGAGGTGTACGCCGGCACCATCAACGAAGCCGGCTACCTCGAAGTCCAGGTGACCGCGGGAGCCACGGAGAACACGCTCGCGCGCATCGTCGAGATGGTCGAAGACGCGCAAGCCAACCAGACCGAGCGCGAGCAGTTCGTCGAGCGCTTCGCCTCGTACTACACGCCCGTCGTCGTCAGTGCGGGCGTTCTCGTCGGCGTCGTCCCGCCGCTGTTCTTCGGGGGCGCGTGGCCGACGTGGATTCTCCGCGGCCTCACGCTGTTCGTGCTCGCGTGCCCGTGCGCGTTCGTCATCTCCACGCCCGTGTCCGTCGTCTCCGGCGTCACGAGCGGCGCGAAGAACGGCGTGCTCGTGAAGGGCGGCAACCACCTCGAAGCGATGGGCGACGTCGAAGCGGTCGCGTTCGACAAGACCGGCACGCTCACGAAGGGCGAACTCACCGTCACCGACGTCGTGCCGCTCGGCGACAACACCGAGGCGGACGTCCTGCGGTGCGCGCGCGGCCTCGAGTCCCGGAGCGAACACCCAATCGGTGACGCCATCGTCGACGAGGCCGCCGACCGCGACGTCGAAGCCCGCGCCGTCTCCGACTTCGAGAGCGTCACCGGCAAGGGCGTCACCGCCCACCTCGACGGGGAGAAACACTACGCCGGCAAACCGGGGTTCTTCGAGGAACTCGGGTTCGACCTCTCGCACGTCCACGCCGCCACGGACGGCGGCGTCGTCACCAAAAAATCCCAGAGCCTCTGCGAGCGCAACGACTGCCTCGACCTGCTCGACGGCCTCGTGCCGGAACTCCAGTCCGAGGGCAAGACCGTCGTGCTCGTCGGCACCGACGACGAACTGGAGGGCGTCATCGCCGTCGCGGACGAAGTCCGGCCGGAGGCGCGCGCGTCCATCCAGCGCCTCCACGACCTCGGCGTCGACCACACCGTGATGCTGACTGGCGACAACGAGCGCACCGCTGCCGCCATCGCCGACCAGGTCGGCGTCGACGACTACCGCGCGGAACTCCTCCCCGAGCAGAAAGTCGAGGCCGTCGAGGAACTCACCGACGAGTACGACGCCACCGCGATGGTCGGCGACGGCGTCAACGACGCGCCCGCGCTCGCCACCGCGAGCGTCGGCGTCGCGATGGGCGCCGCCGGCACGGACACCGCCCTCGAGACCGCGGACATCGCCCTGATGGGCGACGACCTCACGCGCCTCCCCTACCTCTACGACCTCTCCCACCAGGCCAACGGCGTCATCCGCCAGAACATCTGGGCGAGCCTCGGCGCGAAAGCCGTCCTCGCCGCCGGCGTCCCAATCGGCCTCGTCCCAATCTGGCTGGCCGTCCTCGTCGGCGACGCCGGCATGACGACCGCCGTCACCGGGAACGCGATGCGGCTCTCCCGCGTGAAACCCGGTCTCGAACAGAGCCAGGACTGAGCCAGGTGCTGTGCGGCGCGGTCGGAGAGAGAATCGGAGAGGAGAGCAGTCGGCTGCTCAGAGGGTGACGACGTTCTTGTTCGCGAGCGACTCCGGCACGCTCGCCCAGTACGT
>JBDGQF010000412.1:0-1232 GCA_042219255.1 Halobacterium sp.
CGGGCGGCGTCGCAGCGCCGGAGAAGACCCGCGGGCGTTAAGTTCCGCGAATTGAAACGACCCCTTGTATGCGAGAGACTGCCCTCCAGGTAGTGTGCGTCGCAGTACTGCTCGTGACTGCTGGGTGTGCAGGGCTCCCCGGTGGTGGGGGCGACAGTGACGGCGGCGGGACGACCGCTGCGGACGTGCGGTCGAGCGCCGTCGACGCGATGAGCGACGTGGAGACGTACCGGATGGAGATGGAGATGAACATCTCCGCGAACGGCCAGACGTTGACGATGCGCCAGCAGGGCGTCTTCGACCACGCCGACGAGCGGGCGCGCATGAACGTCTCGATGATGGGCCAGCAGACGACGACGTACGTCGACGGGACGACGCTCTACACGAAGGCCGCTGGGCGCTGGCGCACCCAGAACCTCTCGGGGTCTGGGCTCTGGGAGAACGGCACGAGCGCCGACCGGCAGCGCCAGATTCTGCAGTCCGGGAACGTCACCATCCAGGGGTCGGCGACCGTCAACGGCACCGAGACGACGGTGCTGCACGTCGAGGCCGACACGGAGGAACTGAAGGCCCTCATCCAGCAGCAGCAGGGCGGCCAGGCGATGAGCGGCGTCGGCATCGAGAACGCGACCTATACGGTGTACGTCGCCAACGAGACCAGTCTCGTGCGGAAGGTGGAGTTGTCGATGACGATGACGATTAACGGCCAGTCCGCGGACGCGAACGCGACCATCACGTTCTCCGAGTACGGCGAACCGGTCGACGTCACGATTCCGGACGCGGCGACCAGCCAAACCGAACGCGTGGCCGCAGTCGACGCGACTGTGCGAGCGCAGACGGCGAGGGCGACGGCCTGACCGGACGCGGCGGCGTCAGTGGAACGGAAAGGTGTTTCCCGGCGCCACCGCTTGCGTCCGGTATGGGCCTGGACGAACTCGAAACCGACCTGGAACTGGCGTACGACGACCTCGACGACTACGACTTCCTCGACCGCGAGAGCCGCCAGGAACTCGCGATGCTGAGCGCGGCGCTGGACGCCGACACCGACGAACTGCTGCGGCGCGCCGTCCACCTGTTGTTCCAGACGACGACCGACACGGGCCGCCTGGACTTCCACTTGCGGTCGGCGTACGACGTCACGTATGACGAGTACCTGTCGGGGATGACGTTCGACGAGATGGCGGGCGGCGGCCAGTTCCAGCAGTCCGAGGACGACCGGCGCTACCAGTTCT
>JBDGQF010000412.1:1332-9086 GCA_042219255.1 Halobacterium sp.
CCGTCCGCCGCCTCGGTCACCGAGACAGTCCACCCGTGGGCGTCAGCGATTTCCTCGACGATGCTGAGACCGAACCCGGTGCCGTCCTGCGCCGTCGAGTAGCCGGCGTCGAAGACGTCGCCGCGCTCGTCGGCCGGAATGCCCGGGCCGTCGTCGGCGACGTAGAACCCGTCGTCGAGGACGCCGACGGTGACGGTGACGCCGTCGCCGCCGTGCTCCACCGCGTTCCGGAAGAGGTTCACGAGGAGTTGCTGGAGGCGGCGCTCGTCGGCGAGTATCGAGGCGTCCGCGTCCACGGCGAGCGTCGTGCCGTCCGCGTCGATGGACGCCCACGCGTGGCGGGCGACGGCGTCCAGACGGGTCGCGGCGAGTTCGTCGACGCCCTCGCCGGCGCGCGCGAGCGCCAGCAGGTCGTCGACGAGCAGTTCCATGCGGTCGACGGTCGCGCGGCACTGCTCGAAGTGCTCGCGGTCGCCGGACTCTTCGGCGAGGTCGAGGTAGCCGTCGAGGACGTTCAGGGGGTTGCGGAGGTCGTGGCTGACGATGGACGCGAACCGGTCGAGTTTCTCGTTCTGGGCTTCCAGGCGCTCACGGACGCGGCGCCGCGTCAACTCGTAGCCGACCCACTGCGCCATCAGGTCGACGAGCGTCACCTCCCACTCCGTGAACTGGTCGGTGCGCGGCGTCTCGTCGTAGAAGCAGAACGTCCCGTACACGTCGTCCTCGACGACGACGGGCGCGCCGAGGTAACACGAGATACCCCACTCGGCGTACCCCTGTTTGCCCGTCAGTTCTGGCGCGTCTTCCGAGATGTCCGCCATCACGAGCGTCTTGTTCTCCGTGACGGCGCGCTCGCAGTTCGTCGCCTCCAGGGGGACGACGTCCCCGGGTTCGGCGTCCGCCAGCCCCCTCACCGCCTGGAACTCGTAGTCGTCGCCGCGGACGCGGGAGAGCGCGCCCGAGGAGACGCCGAGCGCGTCCAGGCCGAGGTCGAGGAGCGCGTCCACCTGTTCGTCGAACGACCGCTCGGTGTCCGCCGTAATGTCGTGCATCTGGCGGAGGACGCGTTCGTGTTCCGCGAGCGTCTCCTCGCGGCGGTGGCGCTCGGTGACGTCCCGGAAGTACACGGACAGGCCGCTCGGTGACGGGTACGCGCGGACGGACAGGTAGGCGTCCAGTGGCTCGTAGTACTCCTCGAAGGAGACGGGTTCCTGGGTCGCCATCGCTTCGTGGTACTCGTGGTAGAACCGCGTGTCGACGGCGTCTGGCACGGCGTCCCAGAGGTCGCGCCCCTCGAACTCGCCGTCCGGGTCGTCGGCCATCGCGGCGCCGACGATGTCGCGGGCGCGGTCGTTGACGTACGTGAACTGCCAGTCCGCGTCGACGGCGAAGAACGCGTCGGTCATCCGGTCGAGGATGCCGCGGTGTCCGGGCGTCAGTTCCCGGTCGTCGGCCACGGGCCGCGCAGCGACGACGAGGCGGCCGTCAGGTGCGTCGCCGGACAGTGGGGCCGCCCGCGCCGTCACCGCGACGCGGACGCCGCCCGCCGTGACCAGCAGGGCGTCGACTGGCGTGCCGTCGTCTGCGGCCGCGCGGACGTCCTCGACAGTCGCGCCGTCGAGGACGGCCGACATCGCACTCCCCGCGAGCGCGTCAGCTTCCCGGCCAGTCGCGTCGCTGGCCGCGTCGTTCGCGTACACGACCCTGTTGTCGGCGTCGAACACGAAGACTGGGTCGGGGAGCGCGGCGAGCGCTGCGTCACTGACTGCTGCGGGTGTGGCGTCGTCGGACATCAACTCGTCTCAACGACCAGAGAGAGGAGTCGGACGGGTAAAGCCCCCCGTGATGTGCAATTGACACGTCGTGGGCGTGGCGGTCTGTCGGTCACCGACTGTCGGACGTCGCTGACTGGAAGCCGACCTTGTTATGTCCCTGAGAGACTGAGCGGCGAGTATGCGAGACCGAACGCGACGGGCAGTACTGGCGGGCGCCGCGAGCGCGGGCGCGCTGGCGCTCGCTGGCTGTCTCGGCGGCGGGAGCAGTGAGAGCGTGGACGCCCTGGACGCGCCCGAGGGGACGGAAGTCGTGAAAGTCGGCCCGGACGGCGACTACGTCTTCACCCCCGAGGAACTGACCGTCACGTCCGGTACCACAGTACGGTTCGTGTGGCTGTCACCGGCGCACAACGTCGCCGTCACGAGCCAGCCGGACGGCGCCGACTGGTCTGGCCACGACACCATCGAAGACCGCGGCTTCTCCTTCGAGCACACGTTCGAGGTGCCGGGCCGGTACGAGTACGTCTGCACGCCCCACCGGTCGAGCGGCATGCAGGGCGCAGTCGTCGTCGAAGAATAAGCGAGAACGCGGGTCAGCGGGCGGTCGCGGCCGTCAGACGACGTCCTCGGTGTGGGCGGCGGACGGGCCGGCGCGTCGGACTTTCGAGTCCGCGAGCGCGTCCGCAAACACGTCCATCGCGACGTCGATTTCGCGCTCGGTGACGTCCAGCGGCGGGAGCAGGCGCACGGTCTTGTAGCCACAGCCGAGCACGAGCAGCCCGCGTTCGAGGCACGCCTTCACGACGGCCTCGCGGCGGTCTTTGGTGTCGAACTCGACGCCGAGCATCAGGCCGTTTCCGCGCACGTCGGTGACGAACTCGGGCGCGTCGTCCGCGAGAATCTCCTTGACCTGGCGGCCGCGCTCGGAGACGTTGTCCAGGAGGCCGTCGCTGGTGATGGCGTCGATGGTGGCGACGCCCTGCGCTGCGGCGACGATGTCGCCGGCGCCCCACGTCGAGGAGAGGCGGCCGGTCTCCTCGGGGAACAGGTCGTCGCTGGCGATGGTCGCGCCGACGCGCAGGCCCTTCGCGGACGTGATGACGTCCGGGTCGAGGCTGGTGTGGTCGACGCCCCAGAGTTCGCCCGTGCGGCCGAGGCCGGACTGGATTTCGTCCGCGACGACGGGGATGTCGTGGGTCTGCTGAATCTCGACGACGTCGTCGATGAACGCCTCGTTCGGGACGCGGTAGCCGCCCTCGCCCTGCTGTGGTTCGAGGATGATGTACGCGACCTCCTCCGGGTCGATGACGCCGCGCTTTGGGTGGAGTTTGTCCGCAATCAGGTTGCCGCCGGGGCCGTTCGTCTTCCACCCGCACTCGCAGTCGCCCTCACAGGAACAGTACGGGACGGAGACGATGCCGCCGATTTCCGGGTAGCCCTTCCGGTGGACGGTCTTCGAGCGGTTCAGCGAGAGCGCGCCGAGCGTGCGCCCGTGGAACGCGCCGTCGAACGTGAACGCGCGGTGGCCGCCGTTCGCGTAACAGATTTTGATGGCGTTCTCGACGGCTTCGGCGCCCGTGTTCGAGAGGAAGACCGTGTCCAGGCCGTACGACTCGGTGATGTCTGTGAGCCGGTCGAGCAGTTGCGTGGACGTCGGCACGTCGGGGTCTTCGGGCGGCCACCCGCCGCTGGCGTAGAAGTCCTGGCCCGCGATTTTCGAGGGGTCGACGAGGTCGAACTCCTCGAGGCGGTCCATAATCTTCGGGTTGTTGTAGCCGAACGGCGCGGCGGCGACGTGGCTCGTGAAGTCCATGAGGACGTTGCCGTCGACGTCAGTGCAGAACGGGCCGGCGGCGTCCTCCGTGATGTCCCAGACGAACTCGTAGACGTACGTGCTGGGCGCGGCGTGTTCGTGGTGGTAGGACACCCATTGTTCGGCCTTGTCGCCGGGCATCGAGCGGACGCTCGGCTCTGCGGTCTCCCTGTCCATGGTAGACGTGGACGGGTCAGTCACTAAAAGAGATTCGTTACGGTCGCGGTAAGTTTCGCACGCGCTCAGTAGGCGACGACCGCGGTGGCGGCGCCGCCGAGGACGAGGAGCGCGGCGCTGTATCCGCCGACCTTGTACGCGAACTCGCGGTTCGAACTCGTCGCGGTGAGCGCGACCTTCACGCCGATGGAACTCGCGGTGGCGAGCAGGACGGCGATGGTCGCCGACGGTCCCGAAATGGCGCTCGTGCGGTAGAGCACGATAGCGGACGTCGTCGCGCCCGCACTCGACACCAGGCCGGAGACGACGGCGGTGACGTAGAGGCCCGCCGACCCCCACTGGGTCTGCGCGAGGCCGCCCGCGACCACCACCACGAGGAACATCGCGCCGAACCCGAGCGCGTTCCGCATCGAGAACGGGCTCTCCAGTTCCATCTCGACGCGCGCCCGCCAGTCCGCCGTCCACCACGCGACGAACAGACAGCCGACGACGATGACCAGCAGCGGCAGCGTCGCCTCCAGGAGGACGCCCGTCGAGAGCGTGAACACGACGACGATGAGGAGGTTCCGGAGCGCCATCGCCGCGTTCGCCAGCAGGACGCCCGCGACGGCGTACGACGCCGCCTCCGCGCGCTGGCTGACGTGGTCGAGCATCGTCCCGACGACGGCCGTCGAGGACGCCAGCCCGCCGAAGAACCCGGTGACGGCGATGCCGCGGCCGCCGTACAGCTTCACGATGACGTAGTTCATGATACCGATGCCCGCGACGAACACCACCATCAGCCAGACCACTCGCGGCTCGATTTCGACCGCGAACTGGCCGGAACCGAACGTCGACGTCCCCGGCGGCAGCAAGGGGTAGACGACGAACGCCAGAATCGCGAACTCGAACGTCGACCGGAGTTCCTGCCGGGAGAGCCCCCACGCGAACCCGTGGAGTTCGCGCTTGAACACGAGCAGGAGGCTGCTCGTGACGGCGACAACTGTCGCCGGTAGCACCGCGCCGACGGCGACGAGCACGCCGACGCCGTACGCGACGAGCATGCTCACCGACGTCGTCAAGTGGAGGCCCTCGTCTTCCTCGCGCAGTCCGGACACCATCAACACGCCCGCGACGGCGATGACGAACGCCGCGCCGACGCCCGAGAGGTACGGCGGACACACGACGCCCGACGCCTCCGCACAGCGCTCCGTGTCCACGATGGTGAAGATAGTGCCGAGGACGCTAATCAGCGCGAACGTCCGGATGCCGGCGGCTTTCTGCGACCACTCGCGCTCCAGGCCGAGGAAGAGGCCGAGCGCGACCGACAGCGCGATGCGGACGACCTGGCTGTCCACCGGGGCGTCCGCCAACAACTCCAGTGTACCGGGCACCCCTCGGAGTTCACCCCGCCCGTTCAAAAATTTGCGGGCTTGAGCGGGTGCCGGCCGCCCGCGCTGCGTCGGGACACCGGGAATCTTTTTCTGTCGTCGCGCCGCCACCGCACGTAATGAGCGTCGACGTCGACCGCGCACGCGCCGGCTGGTGGGCGATTGCCGTCGTCCTCGGTGCGGCGGTCGCGTACACCGTCTACCGGTTCCCGGGAACGTTCGTCCTCGGCGTCTTCATCTACTACGCCACGAGACCGGTGTACCGACAGCTCCGCCGGTGGATTCGACAGCCGACGGTCGCGGCAGTCGTCGCGCTAGTGACGCTCGCGCTCCCCGCCATCCTCCTGGTGGCGTACACGACGGCCGTCGGCCTCCAGGAACTGGACGCGATACTGAGCGCGCGGAACGTCGACCTCGGCCAGATAGAGCGCTACCTCGAACCGTACATCGACGTCTCCGGCATCGTCCAAGACCCCGAGTCGTTCCTGAACCAGCCGTCCGTCCAGGAAGCTATCCAGTCCTCGCTGTCGGACGCCCTGAACTACCTCGGCTTCCTCACGTCGCTGTTCGTCCACCTGTTCGCGGTCATCGTGCTCGCGTTCTACCTGCTGCGTGACGACCACCACCTCGCGGCGTGGTTCCGGCGGCGGTTCGCCGACGGCGGCGGCGTCACCGACGCGTACGCGCGGGCGATCGACCGCGACCTCTCGACGGTGTTCTTCGGGAACATCCTGTTCGCGTTCGCCACCGGCGTCATCGCCGCCATCGCCTACGGAACCCTGGACGCGTTCTCGCCGGACGCCATCGCCATCCCCTACCCCGTCCTCCTCGGCCTGCTCACGGGCGTCGCGAGCCTCATTCCCGTCATCGGCATCAAACTCGTCTGGATTCCGCTCGCCGCCTGGCTGGCGTTCGCCGCGTTCCAGGCCGGAACGGGGTACGTGTTCGTCGCCGTGTTCGCGCTCGTCGCCGCCGTCATCGTGGACTTCATCCCCGACCTCTTGTTGCGGCCGTACGTCTCGGGCCGCGACCTCCACCTCGGCCTCGTCATCCTGGCGTACGTGTTCGGGCCGCTGCTGTGGGGCTGGTACGGTCTCTTCCTCGGGCCGATGGTGCTGGTGCTGGTCGTGCACTTCGTCCGCCTCGTCCTCCCGGAACTGCTCGCCGGCGAGGAGATTGCGCCGGAAGCCCTCGGCGCGGACGTCTGGACGGCGGGCGACCCCGAGCAGACTGCCGTCTCCGACTTCGAGGAGTCCACGGGAGAGGACGACGACTGACCGCGGTCAGCCTTCCTCGAGTCGCGTGCCGTCGCGGGGACAGTACGCGAACTCCGGGTCGCGCGTCCGGAATCCGCACTCGGGGCACTCGGAGACGGGCGGCCGCGAGTCACTCTCGAGCCCGCGGAACAGGAAGGGGACGAACGGGACGGCGAGGAAGAACAGCGGGACGCCGTAGACCTTCCAGAGGAGGACGCTGACGGCGAGACTGGCGACCACGCCGACGGCGGCGGTCGCGAGGCGCGCCGAGACCACGGCTCAGTCGAGGTCGACGTACTGCTGTTCCCACTCGCGGCGCGCGGCGATTTCGCGGCGGCCGCGGCGAGTGAGCGTGTAGTAGTTCGTGCGCTGGTCGAGCTGGCCCTTGTCCACGAGGCCCTTGTCGACGAGCGTGTCGAGGTTCGGGTAGAGGCGCCCGTGGTGGATTTCGGACTCGTAGTAGTCTTCGAGTTCTTCCTTGATTGCGAGGCCGTGTGGCTCGTCTAATCCGGCGACGACGTAGAGGAGGTCTCGTTGGAAGCCTGTCAGGTCGTACATATGTCCTGCACTCGTTAGGATTTCTGTCTCTGAAAGCATAAGTATGGGGGGATTTAATCGCGAATTGTCGAATTCTCACCCCCGTGAATCGATGTGACATGTCCGACTCCGTGACTGGGCGCCACCGGCCTCCGTGTTTAAGCACGCACGTCGCCTACCGGGACGTATGTCCGAGGAAATCCTCTTCGAGAACGAACTCCACCGCTCGCGCAGCGACGTCGCCGACTACCTGCGCGCAATCGCGGACAAACTGGACGCCGGCGACCCGGTGACGCTGACTGCGGGCGACCAGTCCGTCACCGTCGACCCGCCGGCGTCCGTCGACTTCGAAGTGAAGGCCGAACGCGAGACGGGTGCCGGCGCGGACGAACTCAGCGTCGAACTGGAACTGGAGTGGAGCGACGACGACCGGCCGGACGAACTCGACGTCTCGTAGCGTACCACGAGACTGACACGCCGCCTTCGCGTCACTCGGCCCGAAACTACTCGCTCACTAACACTCTCTGTGCTCCGACGCGAACGTAGTCACACAGCCGACGCGAACGTGGTCAGAGAGCCGTCACGAACGAAGTGACACAGCCGTCACGAACGAAGTCACGCACTCCACTATCGACGCTGCGCGCGACGAGCGAGCGCGCTGCCGCTGCTAGCGCCGAGAGTAGCACAGCAGAACGCGACCACTGGACGGCACTGTCCCTGTCGGACGTGCGTTAACGGAAAAGGATGCGGAGCCGGAAACTCCGGCCCCGCAGCCGCCCTGAATTGGTCCCCGCTGACGCTTCGGCCCTCCAAAGCGAAGCGTCAC
>JBDGQF010000409.1:0-8927 GCA_042219255.1 Halobacterium sp.
CGAGTTTGATGGCGCCGCGCGAGTCGTCCGGGCGGTCGTAGAACTGGTGGCTCTCGGTGGTGTTGAAGCCGACGTGGTTCTGGCGCGTCTGCTGGTCGAGCGTGCCGCCGACGCCCGCGAACAGGTGGTCGGTGAAATACCGGCCGACGAGGCCCGACGAGTTCGCGAGGCCGTCCGGGTACTGCTCGGACTCGGAGAGCAAGAGGAGGCGCGGGTTCTCCACGCCGCCCGCCGCGAGCACGAACTCCCGGGCCTCCTGGCGGTGCTCGTCGCCGTCCGGCGTGGCGTAGACGGCGGCGGTCACGCGGTCGCCGCTGTCGTCGTGTTCGAGGCGCTGGACTGGCGCGCGGTCGACGACGCGGACGCCCTGCTGTTCGGCGCGCTCGACGTGAATAGTCGCGTCGTACTTCGCGCCCGAGGGACAGACCGGCTGACAGGTCCCGTAGCCGACGCACGCGCTCCGGTCGTTCCTGGACTCCGAGAGGCGCGCGTTCGGCACCGAGTGCGTCGTGATGCCGAGTTCCTCGCACGCGTCGGCGAAGATGGAATCCGAATGACTCGGCGGGAACGCCGGCAGGGGGTGTGGCTGGTCGCGCGGCGGCGCGAACGGGTTGTCGCTCGCGCCGGCGACGCCCAGTTCTTCCTCGGCGGCCGCGTAGTACGGCTTCAGGTCGTCGTAACTGATGGGCCAGTCGGCGCCGACGCCGGTCGCCGACTCGACTCTGAAGTCCTGTTCGTGGAGGCGCATCACCATCCCCTGCCAGTGCAGCGTCGACCCGCCGACGCCCTTCACGCGCGCCGCGTTCAACGGGTAGTGTCTCTCGCCGGTCGACGCGTAGGCGTCGCGCTCGCCGCCCATCCCCCAGACGGACTGCGGGCCGTGCGCGGGCCGGATGTCGCGCTCCATGCGTCGCTCTCGGTTGCTGTCGTCGAAGCGCGGCCCGGCTTCCAGCATCACGACGTCGTATCCTTGCTGGGCGAGGCTGTCGGCGACTAAGCCACCAGCAGGGCCAGCGCCGACGATGCAGACGTCCACGCGCTCGCTGGGCGTCCGGTCGACGCCGCTGCTCGCGGACTGCTGGGCGGTCATTCCGGCCCCCGCTGGTAGGACGCGGTGCCGCCAGGGTAGCCCTGGGGGTTCTCGATGCCCGCGAGTTCGCCGCCGGTCGGCGTCGTGAACAGCGCGTACAGCAGTTCGTTCACGAGATAGTACCGGACGCGCTCGCGGTCGGTGCCGTCCGGGACTGGGTCGGCGGCGTCGACGCCGAGGCCCGAGAGCGCTCTGTCCCGGTCGTCGGCGTCGAGCGCGGCGAAGTCGTCGTCGTACCACTCGCGCGCGTAGTCGTCGAGTTCGCTGACGGCGTCGGCGACGCCGGCGGCGTACTCCGGCCTGTCGCGGACGCGGTTGACGCTGTACTCCCTGACGAACGACGCGACACCGTCCACTTCCGAGGGATAGACGACGCCGGCGACGGCGACGAGTGTCTCGACGTCGTGGCTGCCAATCGGACTGTCGTCGTCGAGTTCCGAGTGGAGGACGGCGCCGGCACCCACGGCAGCGCCGGTGGCGGCGAGCGCGGCGAGGACGTCGCGTCGCGTCAGTTCCATTCGCCACAGTCTTAGGCCGGCCTAATCTTCAGGGTTGTCATTCCGGCTGGCGTGCGCTTATGTGCGTCCACCCCTGTCCTCGAAGTGATGGCACGCCGCCTCCTCGCGCTCGCGCTCGCCGCACTCCTGCTCACCGCCGGCTGTCAGGCCCCCACGAGTCCGGACGCGAGCGCGGTCGCAACGGACGCGTCAGCGGCGACGACGGCGGACAGCACGGACGCGACGGACGAGAACGAGAGCCAGGGCTACGTGACGACTAGCGCGGCCTTCGAGGTGGACGTAGAGCGAATCTACGTCCGCGTCGGCCGGCTGCTGGACGCGCCGCGCGACCTCTGGCCGCGCGTCACGATAGAGCGCGCGGAACCGCCGGAGGGCGGCGGCCCAGTCACCAGCGAATCGACTGGCTTCACGGAACTGATGGGCATCGTCGCGTCCTCGGACAGCGGCGGTGAGGGTGAGGGCGACGATGGCGTCCAGACCGGAGCGGTCGCGCGCGGCACGACCGTGACGGTGTACAACCACGAGGAACTCGGCCCCAGGGGCACGGAGAACCTCCTCGCCCACGAGTACGTCCACGTCTTCCAGACGCTGCACGACGTCCAGACGCCGCTGGTCGAACTCGGGCGCGGCCGCAACCTCCGCCTCCTGTACGGCGTCGTCGTGGAGGGCGCCGCCGAGTGGATCCAGGAGGAGTACGCAATCGAGTACCAGGACGTGACGGTCGACCAGACGACGTTCTCCGACCGCTGGCGGAACGCGTCCGCGTACGTCCGGTGGACGCTCGCGCCCTACGAGTACGGGTCGCGGTACTACGAACTGCGCGTCGACGACCCGGCCGCCGTCTCGGACGTCTACGACCGGCCGCCCCGCAGCACCGAACAGGTGATTCACGGCTACGCGCCCAGCGAGGAACCGGTCGCCGACCTGCGCGTGGGCGTGCGGGACGACGACTCGTTCGAACTCGTCGAGCGGTCGACGAAGGGAGAGCTGTTCGCGCGCATCGCGCTGTCCACGGAACTTGGCTTCGAGCGGGCCGCCGCGGCCGCAGACGGCTGGGGCGCCGACCGACTGCTCCGCTTCACCGACGGCTCCGCGTCCGGCTACGCGTGGGTGCTCAGGTGGGACGACGCGAGTGAAGCGACGGAGTTCCAGGACGCGTTCGCGGACTACACCGCGAACCGCTCGGTGCCGTTCGACACCGCGCACGTCAGCGACGAGACTGTCGTCGTGTTCGCGGGCGCCGACGCGTTCGTCGAGAACGCGTCCGCCACGGGCACGGACGGCGACGTGACTGTTCGCGCCTGACCCGCCGGCCAGTCGCGTTCGCAGCGGTCGCAGGGCCGGCCGGGGATTTACGTACCGTGGCTGCCGCGTCCGCGTATGGAGACGCGACCGGTGGTGGCCGTGGCGCTCGCCGTCCTGTTCGTGACTGCGGGCTGTCAGGCGCCAGCAGAAGGGGGAGGCGTCGACGGAGCGACTGACGCGCCGGCGACGGCAGCGCCGACGACCCAGGCACCGACCCAGCAGACCACACAGCAGCCGACAGAGCCGACGGACAGTCCCGAGACGGGCACGGAGTCAACGGACGGGCCAGCGGAAGTGACACAGTTCGTGCGCGTCGAGGACGAACTCCTGTTCAGGGTGACGCCAATCTACCAGCGCGTCGGCCGCCTGCTCGCCGTCGACGAGTACGACCGGCCGGCGACCACTGTCTACGTGGAGAACGCCAGCGAAGCGGGGAACGTCAGTTCCGGGTCGACGAGCGGGTTCACGGCGCTCGTCGGCATCAGTCCGCGACCGAGCGGTGGGGACGACGGCGGCGTCAAGGCCGGCGCGGTGACGCGCGGCACCACCGTCACGCTGTACGACTACGAGAACGCGACGGCGCGGTGGAAGGAGAACGTGCTCGCCCACGAGTTCGTCCACGTCTACCAGTCACAGTTACCAGTCCGGGACGCCGTCGACGCCCTGGACAGGCGCCGCAACCGGCCGTTCCTGAAGTCCGTGATGGTCGAGGGGTCGGCGGAGTACGTCCAGGAGCGGTACGCAGTCCGGTACCAGAACGAGACCATCGACCAGACGCGCATCTCTGCCGCCTGGAAGAACGCGTCCGCGTACGAGCGCCTCCGGATAGCGCCGTACACGTACGGGTCGCGGTACTTCGCGATGCGGCTAGACGGCCCGTCGGGCGTGACGGACGTCTACGAGCACCCGCCGCGGACTGCCGAACAAGTCGTCCACGGCTACGACCCAGGGGAGGAACCGCCGGAGGCGCTGACAGTCCACGCGAACGCGTCGGACGGCGGCTTCGAGGACACTGGTGCAGGGACGCGCGGCGAACTGTTCGTGCGTCTCGCGCTCTCCACGGAACTCGACTGGGAGCGCGCGGCGGACGCGTCGACGGGGTGGGGAATGGACCGGCTCGTCTACTTCACTGGTGAAGGCGGCCGCGACGCGTACGCGTGGGTGCTCAGGTGGGACAGCGCCAGCGAGGCCACGGAGTTCACGGACGCGTTCGAGGACTACGACGACGCGAACGACGAACGGTTCCGCGTCGAGTCGGTGACAGACGAGACGGTCGTCGTGTACGCCGGCGCGGACGCCTTCGTCGAGAATGCCAGCGCGAGCGGGAACAGTTCCAGCGTCACTATCACCGCGTAGAAATTCGAGGTTGCTCCCGCCTCAGGGCCGCTCGATGTCGTGTTCGAGCGTGCCGACGCCCTCGATTTCGACTTCGATGGTGTCGCCGTCCTCGACGGGCGAGACGCCCTCCGGCGTCCCCGTCAGAATCACGTCGCCGCGTTCGAGCGTCATGTACTCCGTAATCTCCGCAATCAGTTCTGGGATTGTGAAGATGAACCGCTCGGTGTTCGAGGACTGGCGGGTCTCGCCGTTCACGCGCAGTTCGATGTCGGCGTCCCGCGGCACCTCGTCGGGCGTCGCCAGCACGGGGCCGATGGGCGCGGCGCCGTCGAACGCCTTGCCGCGCACCCAGTTCTGTTCCTTCCGCTGGTCGTCGCGGTTCGACACGTCGTCCGCGCACGTGTAGCCGGCGACGACGTCCAGGGCGTCCTCGACGGCGACGTTCCGACACTGTTCGCCGATTACGACCGCCAACTCCGCCTCGTGCTCGATGGTCTCCTTGCCCTCCGGCGCGGTGACGGTGTCGCCGTGACCCGCGAGCGCGTTCGGCGGCTTAAAGAACAGGAGGGGGCGGTCGGGAATCTCCGAGCCCTTCTCCTCGGCGTGCTTCGCGTAGTTCCGGCCGACGCAGACGATTTTCGACGGGTCGCTCGGCGGCAGCACGTCCACGTCCTCGACGTCGTACGTCCGCCCGCCGAAGGAGACGGTGCCGTCCTCGTACTCGCCGCGCCGCACTGCTCCGGCCGGGTCGCGGAATCGCATCAGGTGCATGCTCCGCGCTTCCCGCGGCCGCCGCGTAAGAGTTCCGGGTTCGGCAAACTGCCGCCTACCAGCGGTGGTGGACGTGCTCGAAGACGTACTTCTCGTAGACGTCGCGGACGGCGCCGTGCACGCGGTGTTCAAGGGGGCGCGCGTTCGACGCGGCGACGTTACTGCGGATGTGCTCGGGCGTCGTGGAGCCCGGGATGACGGTGGAGACGGCGTTGAAGTCCAGAATCCAGCGGAGCGCGAACTGCGGGAGCGTGAGGTCGTCGCGGACGTACTCCTCGAGTTCGTCGACTGCGGCGGCGCCGACGTCGAGGGGGACGCCGGCGAACGTCTCGCCGACGTCGAACGCGTCGCCGTCGCGGTTGAAGTTCCGGTGATCGTTCTCCGGGAACTCCGTGTTCGCGTCGATAGCGCCAGTGAGCAGGCCCGAGGCCAGGGGGACGCGCACGATGACGCCGACGTCCTCGCTGGCGGCGGCGTCGAGGAAGCGCTCCGCCGGCCGCTGCCGGAACGGGTTGAAGATAATCTGGACGGTGTCGACGCCCGGGTACTCGATGGCCTTCATTCCCTCCTCGACCTTCTCGACGCTGACACCGTAGTGGTCGATTTTCCCCGCGCTCTGGAGGGCTGCGAGCGCGTCGAACGTCTCCGGCCGGTAGTACGTCGCCGTCGGCGGACAGTGCAACTGGAGGAGGTCGAGGGAGTCGACGCCGAGGTTCTCCCGCGACCTGTCCACGAACCGTTCGAGGTTCTCGTGGTTGTAGCGTTCCGCTTCGTGGGGGTCGAGGCGGCGCCCCGCCTTCGTCGCGACAATGGGGTCTTCCTCGCGTTCGTCGAGGACGTCGCTGATGAGGCGTTCGCTGCGGCCGTCGCCGTAGACGTCCGCGGTGTCGAGGAAGTTCACGCCCGCGTCCAGCGCGGCGCGCACGGCGTCCTTGCCGTCCTCGGCGGGGACGTCGCCCCACTCGCCGCCGATTTCCCACGTGCCGAGGCTGACTTCGCTGACCTCGTAGCCGGTCGAACCGAGTCTGCGCGTGTTCACACTCGAATGCGGGCGCGGACGCACCTAACGGTGTGGGAATCCCACGCGGTTGCCGAACCCGCGAGGCCCGCTGCGGCCGTCACCTTTTATGAGGGATTCGGGAGTAGTCAGAGACGGTATGGAACTGACCTGGCACGGACACTCGACGTGGAGCGTAGCGGTCGGAGAGACGACGTTCCTCATCGACCCGTTCTTCGACAACCCGAAGACAGACACCGACCCCGAGGAACTCGACCCAGACCACGTGTTGCTCACGCACGGGCACGCCGACCACATCGCGGACGTCGACCGGTACCGCGGCGCGCACTTCGTCGCGACGCCCGAACTCGCCGGCTACCTCACCGACGAGTACGGCATCGAGGACACCACGGGCATGAACCTCGGCGGCACCGTCGAACTCGGTGACGCGTACGTGACGATGGTGCGCGCCGACCACTCGAACGGCATCGACACCGGCTACGGCACCTCGGCCGGAATGCCCGCGGGCTACGTCGTCAGCGACACCAACCCCACGCAGGTCGCCGACGAGGAGAGCGAGACGTTCTACCACACAGGCGACACCAGCCTCCACACGGAGATGCGGGACGTCGTCGCGCCGTTCCTCGAACCGGACGCCGTCGCCGTCCCCGTCGGCGACCACTTCACGATGGGGCCGCGGCAGGCCGCCGTCGCCGTCGACTGGCTGGACGCCGACGTCGCGTTCCCGATGCACTACGACACCTTCCCGCCAATCGAAATCGACACCGACGACTTCGTGCGCGAGGTCGAAGCCACCGGCAGCGAGGCCGACGTCGTCGTCCTCGACGGCGACGAGACCTACGAGTACACGGAAGGCTACTGACGCACTCCACCGCCAAGCACTGTTTTCGCGGCGCGGAAGGCGGCGCTGTCCGGCGTCGATACTCGTTCTCGCGCGCGCAGCGACCGCGACGCCCGCCGAAAGAACAACGCTTACGGGACGGGCGCGAGATGGTTCGCCTGCAATGACCATCGAAGTCACGAGTACGTCCGAGGAAGGCTACGTCACGCGGTCCCGTGTGGGGGACTTCGAACTGACCATCGACGCCACCGACGAGGAAGGCCCGAACCCGAACGCCACGCTCCTCGCGGACTACGCGTCCTGTTTCATTCCGGCGTTCCGCGTCGGCGGCCAGAAGGAGGGCTTCGACGACCTCGGCCGCATCGACATCGACGTCGAAGGCGACCTCGACGAGGACGACGACCTTGAAGCAATCCGCTTCCACATCCTCGTGGAGGAAGACCTCGCGGACGACGACTTCGACGCCATCGTCGCGCGCGCCGAAGACATCTGCCACGTCCACAGCGCGCTCCGCGAGGGCCTCCACGCGGAGATTACGGGCGAGACCGGCGCGTTCTAGGCGGCGACCGCCCACCACACCGCAGCGACCCGTCTTTTTCGTCGTAGCATACAAGCACGCCCACCGCCTAGGCGGTCGTATGACTGACTGGCAGGACAAAGTGGTCGGCGCGCGAATGACCGTCGACCAGGAGTTCAGCGAGCGCGTCCGCGGGTCGTCGCTGTCGAATTCCCAGTGGGGCCTCGTGATGACCGCCGTGGAGTTCGACATCGAGAACGCCGACGACGCCGAGGACGCGCGCCTCGTCGCCGACACGTCCAAACTCGAGCACGTCCTCCCCGAGATGGACAAAGTCGACAAACAGATGGGCGCGATGCCGGGCAGCGGCGGTAGCTCCGGCGGCAGCGGCGGCGGCGTGATGAGTAGCATCAAGAACGCGCTCGGTCTCGGCGGTGGCGGCGGCGACGACAACGAGGAGCTCGCGGCGGAAGCGAGACAGCTCGCCGAGGAGTACGCGCGCGAACTCCAGTCCCACCTGGAAGCCGAGAACAAGTGGGAGGACGTCCGGCGGACGGCGGCGGGCGACTAGCCGTCGCCGGAGTGGAACAGCGTCAGTTCTTCGGCCTCGTAGATGTTGAGGAGTTCCTCGACGAGTTCGTCGTAGGACTCGTCGTCCTCGCGCAGCGCGTCGAGTCGCTCGACGGTCTCCTCGCTGAGGTGGACGTCGGGCATACCTGCACCGACGACGGCCGTCTGCTTAAAGCCACGGGCGCCCGCCGGCGCAGGCGCGAAGGTTTTTGCCGTCGCGCGTCCACGATTCCGGTATGTCCGACGGCTTCAACCTCGACCTGCGGAACGCCGAGGAGGAAATCGATGTCCCCGACGAGTTCGACGGCGGCGTCGTCCTCGGCGTCCTCGACGGCACCACGCCGGACGGCGAGTGGCTCGCGGAAGTCGACCAGGGGAACGTCCTCTTCCTCGCTGTGGACGGCGACCTGAACGAACTCGCCGCCGGGTTCGCCAGCGACGTCAAAGACGACGGCGGCACCCTCATGCACTTCCGTGACTTCCTCGTCGTCGCGCCGCCCGGCGTCAGCGTCGACGCCGACCGGCTCTGAGAACAGGATTTTCAGGAGTGACGGGCCGCGAGTCTACCAGGTGAGGCCTTCGTACGTGATGCCGTCGCGGCGCGTAATCACGTGCCGGCCGTCGACGACGACGCGTTCGGCCATCGCGTCGAACTCGTCGTCGAGCACGGCGAACTCGTCCCAGTCCGTGACGGCGAGCGCGCCGACGGCGCCCTCGAGGGCGTCCGCCGCGCTGTCTGCGTACTCGACGTCCGGGCGCTTCTCGGCCATCTTCTCGGTCGCGACCGGGTCGTAGGCCACGACGTCCGCGCCGCGCGCCTGGAGGCCGTCGATGATTGGAATCGCTCGCGTGCCGCGGATGTCGTCCGTCCCCGGCTTGAACGAGAGGCCGAGGACGGCGACGCGCTCGCCGTCGACGTCCACGTGGTCGTCGAGCAGCGAGAGCATGCGCTCGGGCTG
>JBDGQF010000101.1:0-8864 GCA_042219255.1 Halobacterium sp.
CGTCCGTGGACGTCGTCGCGGAGACGCTGTCCGTCCTCGCCGGCGAAGACACCGCGGACGGCATCCGCCTCGACGAACGCCAACCGGAAGGCGTGGGGGCCGACGACTACGCGAGCGCCACTGACGACGATGCGGCAGGCCTCTCTGTCGGCGTGCTCGAAGAGGGGTTCGGCTGGGAGTTCTCCGAGGCCGCCGTGGACGAGGCGGTCCGCGACGCCGCCGACGTGTTCGCCGACCTGGACGTCTCCGTCGAGAGCGTGAGCGTGCCGCGCCACCGCGACGGCATGGCGGCGTGGGGCGGCATCGCCACGCAGGGCGGCGCGCGGCTCCTCAGCGAGGGCAGCGTCGGCACCAACCACGAGGGCTGGTCGTGGCCACAGCTGGCGCGCGTCATGACGTCGTTCCGGGAGGCACGCGCCCGCGACCTGCCGCCGACGGTGAAGCGCTCGCTGCTCGCGGCGGCGTTCCTTGACGCGGAGTACGGCGTCGAACCGTACGCGAAAGCCCGCAGCGTCGCGATGGCGCTGGAACGCGACTACAACGAGGCGCTGGACGACTACGACGCGCTCCTGTTGCCGACGACCGTCGTGCGCGCGTTCGAGAAAGCGCCCGACATCGACCGCGTCGAATCGCTACGCCGCGAAGTCGCCACCATCGCGAACACGTGTCCGTTCAACCTCACCGGCCACCCGGCCATCACGATACCGTGCGCGAACCCAGACGGCCTGCCCGTCGGCGCGATGCTCGTCGGCAGCCACGGCGACGAGACCACGCTGTTCACGCTCGCGGCCGCGTTCGAGGACGCTGTCGACTGGCAGGCAAGCGAGTAGCCGCGCCGTCCCGGCCTCTGAGTGGGCCGCCCCCGAAGCTTGGACGCATCCGAAAAGGCAAGGTGGGTGGCCGCGCGAGGTACGTGCAATCAGATGGCATCCAACGAACGCGGAGCGCCGGGCGGAGGCAGGCTCCCGGCGGCCGACGACCGGTCGGAGTACGACTACGTCAGCGACGACGTCGAACGACCGGGCCTAGTCGACGACCTGGAGACCGTCGTCGACGGCGACGTGCGATTCGACACGTACACGCGCCAGTTGTACGCGACGGACGCCTCGGCCTACGAGGTGACGCCCATCGGCGTCGTGTTCCCGAAGCACACCGAGGACGTCGAGTCCGTCGTCACGTACTGCGCCGAACACGAGATTCCAGTGCTGCCGCGCGGCGGCGGCACGAGTCTCGCCGGTCAGGCCGTAAACGAGGCCGTCGTCCTCGACTTCATGCGGCACATGGACGGCATCGTCGACGTCCGGCCCGAGGAGCGCGAGGCGACGACGCAGTCCGGCGCGGTGCTGGAAGAGCTGAACCAGCGGCTCGCGCCCCACGACCTGAAGTTTGCGCCCGACCCGGCGGCGGGCAACCGGAGTGCCGTCGGCGGCGCCATCGGGAACAACTCCACTGGCGCGCACTCCCTGAAGTACGGGAAGACGGACGCGTACGTCGAGGAGGTCGAGGTGGTGCTCGCCGACGGCACCGTCGCGACGCTCGGCGAGATGGACGTCGAGGAACTCCGCGAGCGCGCGGACGCGGACGCCGACGACCTGCTGCCGCGCATCTACGCGGGCGTCCTCGACATCATCGACCAGCACAGCGAGGACGTCGAAGACCGGTTCCCCGACCTGAAGCGCAACGTCTCCGGCTACAACCTCGACCGCCTCGTCGACGAAGCGCAGGACGGCACCGTGAACCTCGCGCGCCTGCTCGCCGGCAGCGAGGGCACGCTCGCAATCGTCACCGAGGCCACCGTCTCCCTGGAACCCGTCCCGGAGACGAAGTCCGTGACGCTGCTCACGTACGAGAGCGTCGTGGACGCCGTCAGCGACGTGACGCACGTCCTCGAACACGACCCCGCGGCGGTCGAACTCATCGACGACACGCTCATCGACCTCGCCAGCGAGACGGCGGAGTTCGAGGACGTCGTCGCGCTCCTCCCCGACGAGACGCGCGCCGCGCTCCTCGTGGAGTTCTACGCCGAGGACGACGAGGACGGCCGCGAGAAGACCGCCGGCCTGGTCGCCGACCGCGTCGAGGGCGGCCACGACGGCGGCGACGTCGAGCACGCCGGCGGCGGCGAGCGGTTCGCGTTCGACGCCCTGGAAGCCCACGACGACGAGGAGCGCGCGACGTACTGGAAACTCCGGAAGTCCGGCCTCCCCATCCTCCTGGGGCGCACGAGCGACGCGAAACACATCTCGTTCATCGAGGACGCCGCGGTTCCGCCGGAGCACCTGCCGGAGTTCGTCACGCGCTTCCAGGAGATTCTGGAGGACAACGACACGTTCGCGTCGTTCTACGCGCACGCCGGCCCGGGCGTCCTCCACGTGCGGCCGCTCATCAACACCAAGTCCCAGGCCGACCTGGACGCGATGGAGGACATCGCCGACCGCGTCACGGACATGGTCGTGGAGTTCGGCGGCAGCGTCTCCGGCGAGCACGGCGACGGCCGCGCGCGCACCCAGTGGAACCGGAAGCTGTACGGCGACGACCTCTGGCAGGCGTTCCGCGACCTGAAGACCGCGTTCGACCCGGACTGGCTGCTGAACCCGGGCCAGGTCTGCGGGGACGTCTCGATGGTGGAAAACCTCCGGTTTGACCCCGAGTACGAGTTCGACGAGGGGTTCGACCCACAGCTCAACTGGGAGAACGAGAACGGCTTCCAGGGGATGGCCGAACTGTGCCACGGGTGTGGCGGCTGCCGCACCAGCCAGGACACTGGCGGCGGCGTGATGTGTCCGACGTTCCGCGCGGCCGACGAGGAAATCACGTCCACGCGGGGGCGCGCGAACATGCTCCGGCAGGCGATGAGCGGCGACCTGCCGGACGACCCGACCAGCGACGAGTTCGTGGACGAGGTGCTCGACCTCTGCATCGGCTGTAAGGGCTGTGCGAAGGACTGCCCGAGCGAGGTGGACATGGCGAAGATGAAGGCCGAGGTCGTCCACGAGCGCCACCAGCGCGAGGGCGCCAGCCTCCGCGACAAACTCTTCGCGAACGTCGACACGCTCGCGAAACTCGGTTCCGCGACCGCACCAATCGCGAACGCAGTCCCGAAGCTCCCGGGCGCCCGCACGCTCATGGAGAAGACCGTCGGCATCGCGAAAGAGCGGTCGCTGCCGACGTTCGAGCGCGAGACGCTCCGGGACTGGTTCGAGGCCAGGGGCGGCGCGCGGGTCGCGGCCGCCGACGCCGAGCGCAAGGCCGTGTTCTTCGCGGACACGTACACGAACTACGCGCACCCCGAAATCGGGCAGGCGGCAGTCGAGGTGCTGGAAGCCGCGGGCGTCCACGTCGCGCTCGCCGACCACACGGACAGCGGCCGGCCCGCCCACTCCAAGGGCTTCCTCGACAAGGCGCGCGAGGCCGCGAAAGCGAACGTCGCGGAACTCGCGCCGAAAGTCGCGGACGGCTGGGACGTCGTGCTCGTCGAACCGTCCGACGCCGTGATGTTCCAGTCGGACTACCTCGACCTGCTGGGCGAGGCGCCGCGCGCCTCGGAATCGACGAGCGGGCGCAGCCCGCGAGTCACGCGCGATGACGTGGAGACGGTCGCGGCGAACACGTACGGCGTCTGCGAGTACCTGGACGCGTTCCGCCTGGACGAACTTGCAGACTGGGACGCGCCCGCTAAAGGGCTGTCGTACCACGGGCACTGCCACCAGAAGGCCACGAAGAAAGACCACCACGCGGTCGGCGTGCTCCGGCGTGCAGGCTACGCCGTCGACGCCGTCGACTCGTCGTGCTGCGGGATGGCCGGCAGCTTCGGGTACGAGGCCGAACACCACGCGATGAGCGAGGCAATCGGCGACATCCTCGTCGACCAACTCGACGACAGTCCCGGCGACCTCGCCGTCGCGCCGGGTGCGTCCTGCCGCACCCAACTGGAGGACATGCTCGACGAGGACGCGCGGGACGCAAGCGGCATCGTGGACGTCGACCGGGACAGTCCGCCGACGCCCGTGGAACTGCTCGCGGCGGCCGTCGACGCGTAGTCAGGCGTCCTCGCTCTGCGCGAGGTACGACCGCCCTTCTTCGGTCTCGCGCAGCATCTCGTCGAACACCTCGGCGTCCGTCTGGAACTTGTGCACCTGGTGGAGGACGGTGTTGTGGAACCCCGAGATGAACTCGCCGAACTCCTTGAAGAACTCGTGAATCCAGCGCTGCATGCTCTCGTTGTCCCGGAACTGCGTGATGAACTGCCAGTGGTACTCCGAGTCCGCGTTGAAGAACATCAACACGTGGGGGTCGTCGCGGAGCGCCCAGTAACAGTCCTCCCACTGGTCGGCGAAGTTCGGGTAGTAGAAGGACACCCGGAACAGGTAGTGGTTGAAGATGCTCTGGTCGGGAATCACCGTCTCCCGGTAGAGGCCGTTCTCCGCCATCTCGCGGAGGATTTCGCTGATGCGGTTGTGCGAGAGGTCGATGCCGTACTCGTCCTCGAGGATGTCGCTCAGTTCGCGCGTGGACGCCGTCGGGTTCGCCACCCTGACTTTCAGGATGACGATGTTCCGCGGAGAGACGGCCTCGTCGGTGCCGCGTGGTTGCATGCCCGTCAGTCAGTGAGGCGGTGCCAAATTCCTACTGGTTGCCGCGTCGCCGGCGCGCAGCGCGAAAAAACTGGGAGCGTCCGCGCTCAGAATGGGTAGTCGCGGGGCTCGTGCTGGACGCTGACCCACTTCTTCTCCGTGACCTCGTCGAGGATGTCGGTGGTGTTGTAGCCGCCGACGCCGGACGCGTTCGTCCCGCTGAACGGCACGTGCGCCTCGTCGTTGATTGGCTGGTCGTTGATGTGGACCATGCCGGTGTCCATGCGGTCGGCGATGTCCTTCGCGAGACCGAGGTCGCCGGCGTGCACGCTCCCACTGAGGCCGTACTCGGTGTCGTTCGCGAGTTCGACGGCCTCGTCGACGTCCGAGAACGGAATCACGGGCGCGATGGGGCCGAAGTGCTCGAAGCACGCCGCGGACATGTCGTTCGTGACGTCGGACAGCACCGTCGGCGCCACCACGAGCGAGTCGTCGACGCCCTCGACGTCGACCGTCTCGCCGCCCGTCTCCAGGGTCGCACCGGCGTCGATGGTCTCCTCGACGTACTCCAGCATCTCGTCGCGCTGGGACTCGTCGATGATGGGGCCGACGACGGTGTCGTCGTCGTGCGCGCTCCCGGCCGGGAGCGATTCGGCGCGCTCCGTGAGGCGTTCGACGTACTCGTCGTAGACGTCCTCGTGGACGAGATGGCGGTTGATGGAGATGCAGACCTGGCCCTGGTGGACGAACGACCCGAAGACCGCGGCGTCGATGGCGGCGTCCAGGTCGGCGTCCGCGGTGACGATGTGGGCGTTGTTCCCGCCGAGTTCCATCGCGGTGTTCGCGAGGTTCTCCGCGGCCTGCGCGGCGACCTTCCGGCCGACCGGCGTCGACCCAGTGAACGCGACGACGTCGCTCTCGGGGTGGCTGGCGACGCGGTCACCGATGTCGCTGCCGCGGCCCGTGACGACGTTCAGGACGCCGTCCGGCAGGCCGGCCTCCTCGAAGATGTCCGCGACGAGCAGGCCGCCGACGATGGGCGTGTTCGACGCGGGCTTCAGGACGACGCTGTTCCCTGCGGCGATGGCGGGCGCCACCGCGCGCATCGTGAGGTTCAGCGGGAAGTTCCACGGCGTGATGACCGTGACGACGCCCTGCGGTTCGCGCTCGACGATGTTCTCCTTGCCGGGGATGTTCGACTGCGCGTGCTCGCCCTTGCTGCGGCGCGGCATCGTCGCCGCTTCGGCGGCCTGGTCGACCGCGAGGTGGACGGACGTCCCGCCCATGATGCGCGACCCGCCGGCCTCCTGGCCGAGCAGTTCCACGATTTCGCCCTCGCGCTCCTCGAGTCCGTGGACGACGTTCTGGAGAATCTCTTCGCGCGCGGCCGGCGGCTGCGCCGCCCACTCCTCCTGGGCGGCGGCAGCGGCCTCGTAGGCGGCGTCCACGTCGGCTTCCGTGCTCGCGGGGACTTCCGTGAGCACTTCACGCGTGGACGGGTCTTCGACCTCGAACGTGTCGCCGTCCTGCGCGCCGACCCACTCCCCGTCGATGTACTGTTCGTTCCAGTCGCCGAGTGTGTACTGGACTGCCATGTCACTCTTGAGTTGGTGGAACGCGCGGATAAATCTATTCCATCGGCAGTCGAGTGTCCCGGTTACAGGA
The DNA here is from genome assembly GCA_042219255.1 of Halobacterium sp. Classification (GTDB taxonomy): domain Archaea; phylum Halobacteriota; class Halobacteria; order Halobacteriales; family Halobacteriaceae; genus Halobacterium. Next base: position 6,240 of record JBDGQF010000101.1, read on the forward strand.
GTGTTACCGGGCGAAAAACAGGGTTCGAGGAGTCGACGATGACGCGGCGCGCGCTACTCGATGGGGAACTTGAGGTCGGCCGCGTTCTCCGTCTGCGGGTAGACGAGTTGCTGCTTGCCGTTCCACCACTGCGCGCTCGCCGCCGACAGCTGGTTTGGCTCCGGCATCCCGTGCTGGTCGAAACTGAAGTCGCCGATGACGGTGTTGAACTCGTCCTCGTCGAGCACCGACCGCACAGACTCCGGTTCCGTGTCGCTGGCGCCCGCGAGCGCCTGTTCAGCGGTCTGCGCGAGGTTGTAGCCGACGCCGACCATGACCCGCGGCGTGCCGCCGTCGTGCTGGTCGGCGTACGTGTTCAGGAGTTCCTCGTTCCCGTTCCCTGTCATGCCCGGCGCCCACCCCGGACACATCGTCACGTAGTTGCCCTGTTCGCCGAGCGCCGACCACCACGCCTGCGGGTCGGACGCGCGCACGAACTCGATGAACTCCGGCATGTAGCCGCTGTTCTGGAGCTGTTTCATCGCCGTGATGCCGTCCGGCGGCTGCGGGCAGGCGACCAGCGCCTCCACGTTCGCGCTCGCGGACTGCGAAATCAGCGACGAGAAGTCCTGGTTGCCGGCGTTGTACCGCTGCCGCATCGCCACCTCGAAGCCGGCCTCCGAGAGCTTGGTCTCCCAGGCTTCCGCCATCTCCTTGCCCCAGCCGGAGTTCTCCTCCCAGATGCCGACGCGCTGGGGCCGGTCGGCTTCCGGAATCAGTTCCAGCATCCCGGTGGTCGCGCGCGTGACGTCACGCGTCTTCGGGAACGGCGTGTACGTCCACTCCTTGTCGCCAGACACGAGCGGCTCCTGGTAGCACGTCGCCACCGCGAGGAACGGCAGGCCCTGGTTCTCCGCGAACGCCGACCCCGCCATCACGAGCGGACTGGAGAAGCTCCCCCAAATCATGTCCACGTCGTTGTTGCTCGTGACTTCCTGGAGTTGCTGGCGGAGCACCGTCGGGTCGCTCTCGTCGTCGCGCACGATGAGTTCGACTTCCTGGTCGACTTCGTCGCGGGACTTGATTTTCTCGACGCCGAGTTCGTAGCCGGTCAGCATCTCGTTGCCGACCGAGGACAGCCGTCCCGTCTCGGGGACGGCGGCCGCGATGGTGATTTTCTCCGACCCGCCGCCACCGCCGAACGCGGTACAGCCGGAGAGTCCAGTCAGGCCCGCTGCGCCGACCGCGCCGGCCGCGCGCAGGTACGACCGCCGCGTCTGCTCGCTGTCAAAGCTTCCCATGGGCGAACGATTGTCAAACACTGTGTTAAAGTTTATCGTTGAATCTGCACTTGCTGTGAGTGAATAATTCGGAATAGATTACCACAGTGTCCCGCCATTCGAGTCGGTCGTACACGATGTCCAGACAACGACGCACGTGCGCTCGCGCAGCAGCCCCTTCCCCTCGGACGATTGTGACGACCATCGACGGCCCCACCACTCCGACGCGCGCCTGCCCCGGACTGCACGCACCGCGGACTGAGACACTGCCGGACTGCACGCTCCGCGGACTGAGACACTCCGGACGCTGTCCGAGGATGAATCCCCTTGCCGGTGGCCTCCCGGCAGCCAAAAATGGAGTCCGTTGCGCGGTGCGGCGAGGGACAGAATCCGGCCGCAGTGTGCTTCGACCACGCTGCTTCCCGACTCGACAGCGCACCGAATTCGCGGCTTAACGACCGATTAATCCGCCGTACTCTGTGTGCTCACGCGACGCGGTAGACCGCGAGTTTCACGCCGAACGGCTGGCGGACGCCTGTCGCGATGAACACGCTATCGGACAGCCAGTCCAGTTCCGGGTCTGCCGTCTCGAGCTTCGGCACCGACCGGAAGTAGACGTCCTCCGGGTCGACTTCCTTCCCGTCGCGGAGGCGGCGACTGTCCTCCGGGTCGGTGACGCGGATGCCGCGGTTCTCCACGTACACCCGCGACCCGCTGTCCGTCTCGAAGGCGTACTTCGCGACCAGTTCCGTCGGCCGCTCCTCGCGGAACAACTGGTAGTCCGCGCCGCCCGGGAGCACGTGACCGTTCACGCGCCCCGTGATGGTGCCGTCCGTTATCTCGATGATGCGGCGCTCGCCGTCCCCAGTCTCGCCGATGACGATGGGCTCTGCAACCTCGATGTCCAGGTCCATGACGTGTTCGAGTGACGGCGTCAGGTGTTCGTTCTCGTGGGCGTCGATAGTCCCAGCCATACCACCCGTATTCCCGTCCGCCGTCAAATATCTACTGTCGCACCCGCTCCCAGGGGGCGGGCGCCGGCGCGTGGGTTTTTGTGCCGGGACTGTGAACGGCCGGCCATGACCATTGTCGCAGCGGTCGACGGCGAGCAGATACCGGAGCGCGTCGTAGACGTCGGTGCAGACCTCGCGTCGCAGTACGGCGAGGAACTGGTGGTCGTGCACGTGATGCCACAGGACACGTACGAGTCGCGCGCGGAAGGCGACCACGCCGGCGGCTACCTCACTGGGTCGGGAACCGAGTACGGGTCGTCGGGCAGCGACGTCTCGTACTCCATCGACCAGGCGCAACGGGACGCGGCAGGGGTCGCGCGCGACGTCACCGAACAGACACTCGACGAACTCCC
>JBDGQF010000166.1:0-3963 GCA_042219255.1 Halobacterium sp.
GTTCTGGATACCGGCGGCGGCGGCCGCGAGCACGAGACCGGCGGCGGCGACGGCGGCGGGCGCGCCGCGCTGCGGGACGGCGCGCAGGCGGCCGAGTCCCGCGAACACGAGCAGGAGGGTCGCGAGGCCCGCCAGCGGCGCGAGGAGGCCGGCGAGCGCGAGCGCGGGCTCGCCGAACACGCCGACGACGTTGTCGAACGCGGTGTGGGCCTGCTCGGGGAGCGCGCGGCGCGCCTCGGCGACCACGCGGTCGGCGAACAGGACGCCGACGGCGACGGCGAGCACGCCGCCGCCCGCGGTCGGTGCGACGCGCCGGAGACTGTCGCGGTGGTCGCCGGTGAGCAGGCGGCCGACGCGCAGCGCGGCGACGACGAGCACGGACGCCGCGATAGTGGTGAGCACGAACGCGCGGACGGCGCCGGAGGACGCGAGCGCGCCGACCAGCGAGACGAGCGCGCCCGGCGCCTGGTCGACGGCGGCGTCCGCGACGCCGGTGACGAACGCGAGGAAGACGACCGCCCACGTGAGCGCGCAGAGCCGCCAGACGGACAGGCAGACCGCGACGGCGTACCGGGACGCGCGCGCGACCGTCTCGCGGCGGTGGCGGGGCGCGAGTTCGACGAGTGGCGCGGCCTTGACGCCGGCGGCGAGCGCGCGCGCCGCCGCCGCGACCACGACCCAGAACACGACCACGTCGACGGGGCTGCCGGTGGGCGTGACGACGAGGCCGCCGAGCACGGTGGCGACGTCCGCGAAGTCGCCGAGCACGCCGCTCTCGCCCTGCAACCGCCCGAAGACCGCGGCGATAGTCGCGAGGAACGGCAGCGCGGTGGTCGCGACGACGACGGAGAACGCGCGGCCGACCGCGCCACCGCCGACGCCGCCCGTGAACGCCGCGACGGCGCCGAACCCGGCGCCGGCGACGCCCAGGAGGACGACCGGGTCGAGGACGCCCGCCAGCAGCGGGAAGTCCGCGACGGAGAGCCCCGTGGCCGCGAGGACGAGCACGCCGCCGGCGGGCGCGACGACTGACGCCGCGAACACCGCCAGCGGTTCCGCTCGCGTCGCGAGTCCGGTGGCGACGGCGAGCAGCGCGCCGCCCGCCGCGGCGAGGAACGCCAGCGTCCCGTAGGTCGCGCTCGCGTCGTTGGTGGCGAACGCGACGACGGCGAGCATCGCGGCGCCGGCGACGAGCGTCGGCCGGCGGACGCGCTCGGCGTTCATCGCTGTCCCTCCCCGACCGCGGCGGTGGCGCGCGCGACGGCGCTCGCCAGCGACTCCTCGGGCGTCCAGTCGACGACGCGCGCGCCCACAGACCGGAGGTCCGAGAGCGCGAGCGCGCGGTCGGCCGCCGCCAGCGTCCGACCGGTCGTGTCCGTCGCCGTGACGTCCGGACAGACGGCGGTCACGCGGTGGCCGTCGGCCGCGACGCGCCGCGACAGCGCGACCGGGAACTCGTCCAGCGCGGGCGAACACACCACGAGTTGCGTCCCCGGGTCGACGCGCGGCGCGAACCGGTTGATGCGCCCCTCTGTCGTCCGTTCGGCTCCGCTCGCAGTCTGTTCCCCGCCGTCGCTGTCTCCGGCGCCGTTCTCGGCCGCGTCCGCCTCGTCGACGCCGAGCCAGTTCCCGCCGTCGACGGCGGCACGCGGCGCCTCGACGCCGTCGGACGAGGCGTCTCCATCGGCTGGCGCCGCGTCCCCTGACGCATCGTCGTGGTTCCCGACCGCGGCGTCCAGGACTGTCGCGATCCGCGCGTGGTGCGCGTCCCCCGTTCCGGGCGGCACCCACGCCGGGTCGCTGCCGCCCGTCACGGGGTCGTCGATGCCGAAGACGGCGAGCCCGACCTGGTGGCCGGCGTCTTCGAGCGGGCCGACGGCCTGCGCGGCGGCGTACGCCGACAGCGACGCGCCGGACGGCGTGCCCTCGCGCGCCGACACGTCGCACGACTCGCGGGCGTCCACGGCGAGCACGACGGCGGCGGCGCGGCGCTCCCGGTAGTTCACGGTCGAGAGTTCGCCGGTCTTCGCGTACCGCCGCCAGTTGATTCGGCTCGCCGGGTCGCCGCGCTGGTAGTCGCGCGTCGAGTGGAACTCGATGCCGGGGCCGCCGGCGTCCGTCGGCAGCGACCCCGAATGCGGCGTCGTCTGCTGTCGGAGGGGGATGTCCGCGACCGACACGCGACAGTCCAGCGCGCCCGCGCCGTCCGCTTGGACGTCGACGGTGCGCGCCGCGCTCGCGCTCGCGCCGCGGACGCGGACGGTCACGGGGTCGAACGGGAACTGGCCGCGGTCGGCGACCACGGTGTACTCGACGGTGGCCGTGCCGTCCTCGGGGAGCGCCAGCGCCGCGTCCGGCGTCCCCTCGACGACGCGGAGGTCGGCCGGCACGCCGTCCGCGAGGCGGACGTCCGGGAGCGCGGTGTCGCCGGCGTTCTCGACGGTGAGTTCGACGCGCACGCGGTCGCCGGGCAGCGGCGAGTCAGTGGAGAGCGTCCGCGTCAAGCGCACGTCCGGGTCGCGGCGCGGGACGGCGACGGCGCCGTACAGCACGAACACGAGCGGGACGACGGCGGCGACGAACAGCGTCGACCGGCCGCTCGCGACGCCCGCGCCGGCGAGCGCGAGCGTCGCCAGGAGGCCGCCCGTGAACCGCGACTGCCCGGTCACGCCGACCCCTCCGTCCCGTCACTGACGGCGTCCGCGTCGGTCGCGAGCGCGTGCGCGGCGTCGGCGGCGCGGCGGGCGCGCCGGCGGAACGCGCGCTCCGGTTGTAGCCACCCGCGGAGTCGCTCCCGGAGCGGGTAGTGGGGCGCGCGCTCGTCACCGACGAACGCCGCGGCGGTCCGGTCGTCCGTCCACTCGCCGCTGGCGACCGCGTCCGCGGCGGCCGAAGCCGAGACGCTCGCGGCGTGCGCGTACGCCCGGACGGCCGTCTCTCGGACGCACTCGCGGACGTCGGACTGCGCGTCCTGCGTGAACGCGGCGTCTCCGTGCTCGGTGATTCGCCGGAGGGCGTCGTCGACGGACTCGCCGGGCGCCGGTGGTTCCGGGCGCGCGGTCGCATCCGCGAGTCGCTGCGTCTCGGTGGTGGGACTGGCGCGGCGCCGCCGGAACGCGTACCCCACGAGTCCAGCGCCGAGGACGCCGGTCGCGAGCGTCGCGTCCAGGCCGTCCGCCGCGCCGACGAGCGCCGAGGGCGCGAGGCCGACCGCGACCCCCACGGCGACGGCGACACCGGCGACGCCGACGGCCGCGAGGAGCGTGCGGCGCGCGCCCGTCACTCGTCACCACCGTCCTCTGCGGACTGGTCGCCGTCGCGGAGCGCGGCCAGCGCCTGCCGCGCGCGTTCGAGTCGCGAGGACGCGGGCCGGCCGCCGTACGCGGCGTCGCGGAACGCGTTCGTCACCGCGTACACGGGCCGTTTCGGGAAGCCGCGCCGCACCGCTTCGCGCGCGACTTCCGCCGGTGTCTTCGTCGACGACTGGCTCACGCCGACCACGCCCACGAACCGCTGCCAGACCGCCGCGAGACGCCCTTTCTCCGGAGCAGTGTCCGCGTCGGCGCCCGCGGCGGGTTCGGTGGGTTCTCGTCCGGTCGCTGTGCGCGCCCCCGCGACTGCCGCACCCACCCAGGCGCGGACGTCCGGCAGCGAGAGCCGTCCCGGGAGCGAGACAACCCACGCGAGGACGCCGCGCCACCCGTCCGCGGCGGCCTCGCGGAACTCCGCCGCGAGTTCGTCCAGGGCGTCCGCGACGCCGACGAGGGACGCGACCACGGCCGACGCCGCCCCGTCGGCGAGCGCCCTCACCGCGGCGAGGACGGACTCGACCGTGACGCCGCGCCTGCGCGCGGCTGTCGCGAGTCCGCCGAGCGCGGCGAGCGCGAGCGCCGCCGCGGCGACGGCCGAGGGCACCACCCAGCCGACGTACGTTGTCGCGTGCTTCCCGCTCGCCGTCGCGCT
>JBDGQF010000166.1:4063-8793 GCA_042219255.1 Halobacterium sp.
GTCACGTCGACGACGCCGCTGGCGTCCGCCGGGACCGTGACCGTGAGCGTCCCGTTCTCGTCCGTGCGGCCCTGCTCGACGCCGGCGATGCTCACGGTGGCGTCCGGGAACGGCTTTCCGGAGAGCGTGACGTCGACCGTGCGCTCGGCGCCCGGTTCGACCGTGCCGTCGAACTCGAAGGCGACGGACGCGTCGACGTCGAACTGCTTGCTCGTGGCGTTGCCCTCGTCGCTCTCCTGGGCCGCCCGCGCCGTCACAGTCGGTGGCGGGACGCTGTACGCGGCGGCGGACTCCGGAACGCTGTACGCGGCGGTGGGCTCCGGGACTTTGGACGTATCGGCGGACGCCGGGACGCCGCCGTCGCCCACGGACAGCGACACGCGGTCTGGGTTCTCCGGGCGAATCGTGACGTTCAGCGTCTCGGCGTACGGCACCGTGAACCGAATCAGGCCGGCCTCGTTCGTCGTGCCGACGCGCTCCCCGTTCACTTCCACGACGACGCCGCGCGCCGGCAGGCCCGCCGTCGTCACGTTCGCCGTGACCCGCTCGCCGGGGACCGCAGACCGGTTCAGCGACACGCGGAACTTCGAGTCGTCGTCGGCGAGCGCGTCCCGGGCCTCCGAGCGCGCGTCACTCGGCGTCGGGTCGAAGCGCACCCAGCCGACGTCCTCGAAGTACACTTCGACCCACGCGTGGGCGTCCGCGCCGCGCACGAGGTAGCGGCCGTCGCCCACCTTGTCGCCGCCCTGGTAGCCGACCACGTAGCGCGCCGGCACGTCCTGCGTCCGCAACATGACGGCCATCGTCGTCGCGAAGTACTCGCAGTAGCCCGCGGACTGCTCGAACAGGAACTGGTCGGCGATGTTGCTCCCCGGCTTTGGGACGTCTGTCAGCGAGTACGTCTTCTCGGACTCTAGGTACCGTTCGACGGCGCGCGCCGCCTCGTAGCGGTTTTCAGCGTCCGCGGTCACGTTCGACGCGAGCGCGCGGACGCGGCCGGTGGTCTCGACGGTCGTGTACTCGCCGGAGACCACCGTCCCCTCGACGCGTACCTGGCTGAGGACGCTGGGGTCGTCGATTGGGTCGACCGTCTGGATGCGGTAGGTCGCGCCCTCGCGGAGCGCCGGCGACGCCTCCACGCCGCCCGTCGACGTCAGCGAGAAGTCCTGGCTGCACGGGATTACGTCCCCGCACCGGTTGTTGATGTCGATTGGCCGCCACGGCGTCGGCAGCCGCGTCGCCGGCTTCCGGAGCGTGACGCGCGCCCACCCGGTCGGGCGACTGTGCGGCGGGCGCGGCGGCTGGACGCGCGCCACCGACCGGCGCTCCCATCCGCCGCCCGTGTACGTGGTGTACGCGCCCGTCCGCCAGTACGTCGACCCGTCCGACTCCGCGACGAAGTGCGGGGACGAGGAGTCGCGGCGCTGTTCGGCCGACACGGGGCCGCCGACCGACGTGGACTTCCCGGGCGTGAGCGCGCCGAAGGCGGACGTGCCGGCGTCGATGTTCGGTCGTGCGTCGGTGGCGCCGAGGAGTTTCTGGAGGTCGGCTAACTCTCGGAGGGCGTCGGGGACGTCGCTGGGCGCGGGCGGCGAGTCGAGCCCGCCGAGGGGCGTCTGGCCCGCGAGCGCGGGCGCGGCGGTGGACGCGGCGACGAGGCCGAGCGCGCACACGACCGCGAGGAGGGCGCGGCGCGTGTCGGGACCGCCGGGGGCGTCACTCATTCACGCAGTGGTTAGCGGCGACGACACGTATATCGTTCGGAGGGTGTAGTCGCCGTCGCAGTCCGCTCACTCGACCTCGAGGACGCCGACGGCGGCGAGCACGGCCTGGACGACGAGGACGGCGACGAGCGCGGCGCCGGCGAACAACAGGGGCGCCGCCAGCAGTCGCGCAGTCCGGTAGGGGAGGACGAGGCGACTGAACCCCAGGACGACGAAACTCGCGGCGACCAGGCCGAACGCCAGCAGGGCGCGCGAGACGTACGTGTCCCGGTCCATGTCAGGCGTCAGCGTCGAGGCGCTCGTAGCGGTCTTCGAACGCGGCCTGACAGGACTCACAGCAGAAGTGGTACCTGTCGCCGTCGATGCGCGCCGTCTCGCCCTCGCTGGTGACGGTGTTCCCGCACTCGTCGCACGCCATCGCGAACTCGGCGCCGCCGACGCTCGGCCGCCACGCCGCCTCCGCCAATAGCGTCACGTCGTACGCCGTAATCTGGTCGGTGCCGGCCGTGTCGGTCACCCACGCGCGGACGTCCTCGACCGGGAGGCGGGCCGTGCAGACGACGTCGCCGCTCGCAGTGACGAACACGTGCTCGACGACTTCGGCGTCACTCACGGCGTCCCGGACGGCGTCGACGCCGCCCGGCGGCACGGACAGTTCGACGAGGACGTGCGCGCCCTCGCGGAGTTGCGAGCGGTCGATGTCGACGGTGAACCGCTCGACCATGCCGCTGTCTTCGAGCGCCGCGACCCGGTCTGAGACCGCCGGCGCCGACAGCCCGACGTCGTCGGCGATGTCGCTGTACGGCCGCCGCGCGTCCTCGGCGAGCAGTTCGAGGATGCGGCGGTCGGTGTCGTCGAGGTCGGACATACCGATGCCTGCGCGCTATGAACACAAAGTCGTGTCGCCGAACAGCGCCCGAAACCAAAGTGAGAACCGGACTAAGGCCGAACGATTCGAAGGACAACTGCATTAGGCGGCCGCCCACTACGGTCATTCATGTTCACGGAACTCACCGTGCGCGGAATGAGTTGTGGCGGCTGTGAGTCGACCGTCGAGGACGCGCTCCGCGGCGTCGACGGCGTGACGGACGCGACGGCCGACCGCGAGACGGACAGCGCGACCGTGACCGGCGAAGCGGACGCGGAGGCGCTCGTCGCCGCCGTGGAAGACGCGGGCTACGACGCGTCCGCGTGACCCCCAGCGGAACCGGAAGTCGCCGCGGCGTACCCAACCCTGATTGCCCGCAGTCACCTACCGGATTTCGATGAGCGAGTACCGTCCCGGCCGCTGTAACATCGGCAGCGACCAGCGGCGGCGGCGCGCCGGAATCGCCGCCGTCGCGTTCGCCGTCGCCGCCGCGCTCGTCGCGGGCGTCGCCGCCGGCGTGCTGGCGGGGCCGCTCGTCCTCGCCGCGTTCGTCCCGCTGGCCGTCGGCTTCGAGTGGGCGTTCCAGTCCTCGCAGGCGTTTTGCGTGCGACTCGCGCTCGCCGGCGAGTTCGCGTTCGGCGACGACACCGGCAGCGTCGACGACCCGGCCGCGCGGCGCGCAGACCAGTTGTACGCCGCGCACATCACGGCCGCAAGCGTCCTCCTGGCGGGCGCGGTCACTGCCGCCGTCGCGTTCCTCCTGTGAGCGGGTTCCGGCGTCGGCGCCGTTAACTGCCAGCACCACCAAGCCGTAGCCATGACCGAGACCGCGACGTTCGGCGGCGGGTGCTTCTGGTGCGTCGAAGCGGCGTTCGAGCAACTCGCCGGCGTCACGGACGTCACGTCCGGGTACGCGGGCGGCGACGTCGAAGACCCCTCGTACCGCGAGGTCTGCAACGGCACGACCGGGCACGCGGAAGTCGTCCAGGTCGAGTACGACCCCAGCGAGGTCGCGTACGAAGACCTCCTGGAAGTGTTCTTCACCGTCCACGACCCGACGACGCTGAACCGCGAGGGCCCGGACGTCGGCGAGCAGTACCGGTCTATCGTGCTCTACCACGACGACGACCAGCGCGAGCGCGTGGAAGCGTTCGTCGACGAACTCGAAGCCAGCGGCGCGTACGACGACCCAATCGTCACCGAAATCGAGCCACTGGAGGAGTTCTACCGCGCGGAAGACAAACACCAGAACTACTTCGAGAAACACCCCAACCAGGCGTACTGCTCGGTGAACGTCGCGCCGAAAGTGTCGAAGGTGCGCGAGCAGTTCGCCGACCGCGTGCAGTAAGCCGCGACTCCCGCGGAGCGGCGCTCGGACGGACGATTCTCACTCGTGATGTTCGCGGCTGACAGCCCACAGCGGAGCGCGCCAGCGTAGCGGTGTTCGAGGCCGCGGACAGCCCCGCAATCCGGCGATTATCACCGCTGATGATTGCGGTGAAGGTTTATGTATCCGGTCGCGGCTACGTCGAGTCGCGTAATGTTCGAGTTCATCACTGACGAAGAAGAGCGCGGTCAGGTGGGGATTGGGACGCTCATCGTGTTCATCGCGATGGTCCTGGTGGCGGCGATTGCCGCCGGCGTCCTCATCAACACCGCCGGGTTCCTGCAGACGAAGAGCGAGGCGACCGGCGAGGAAGCCTCGTCGCAGGTCTCTAACCGCGTTACCGTCGTCTCCGCGTACGGGAACGTGACGGCGAACCAGAACGTCGACTACGTGAACCTCACCGTGATGCGTGCCGCCGGCGCCGACAACATCAACCTCTCCTCGGCGACCGTCCAGTGGATTGGCCCGCAGAACGCGGCGACACTCACGTACAACACGACCGACGAAACAATCACGGGCGCGACTGCGACCGAGTTCACGACTGAAGCGGTCAAGGGCGGGAACGCGAAAGTCCTGACCGAGCAGGAAGACCGCATCAACATCGTCATCGACGCCGCCGACGTCAGCGGCACCAGCGGCCTCGCGGAGGGCGAGCAAGCGCAACTGACGATTACGACGCAGTACGGCGCACAGACGACGTACTGGGCGAGCGTGCCGGAGTCGCTCGCGAACAAGAACGTCGTCACCCTCT
>JBDGQF010000148.1:0-6677 GCA_042219255.1 Halobacterium sp.
CGTCCGCGAGCCGCGCCGAATAACACGCGTTCGCGCCGGCCGTCGTCCCCTCCACACCCACCGTCTCCGCGTCACTGTCGAACGACACCGACGCCTCCTCCACGCCCACGCCACACACCGACCGCAGTACCTCGAACGTCGTGTCCACGTACGACACGTCGCCCGACGCCGCCGTGGTCTCCTCACTCCCAGTAGTCGTCTGCTCAGTCACCGTCCCACTGGTAGTCGTCCCGCCCGCCGTCGTGTCCGACCGCTCGGTCGTCCGCGTCGACCCCCCACCACCCGCTGCCGGCCCCGTACACCCAGCGACGAACAGGGACGCAGACACCGCGAGCACCTGTCGTCGTTTCATACGATTCCCTCCGCTCCCAAAGTCAAGTGTCTTGTCGCAGCCACCCCCGAATCGTAACCGCTTTACGTAATCCCGGGCTACGACAGAATGAGTCCGGATAGGGTAGTGGACTATCCTCTTGGCTTGCGGAGCCAGGGACCGGCGTTCAAATCGCCGTCCGGACGTTTCTCACTACGTTCGTCACGACCGGACGAGCCCACGCTCACTCCGTTCGCGCGGACGCCAGCAGGCCTCCGGCCTGCTGTGCCACCGGCCCAGGGGCCGGTGACGCCGTCCGGACGTACTTTCTACCGACGCTCCGACCGCGAGCGACCGCCGTGTCGCTCGTCTGTCGACGGTGACCTCGTCGGCGGGCTTCGCGAGCGCTGCGAGACGGACACGAAGTTCATAGGGGTGCGCCGCGAATAGACGAGAGATGACCGGAGACCACGCGGTGTTGTCGGTCGACCCCCACGTTCACTCCGAGGGGTCGTACGACGGGAACGAGCCCGTGGAACTCATCCTGGAGCACGTCAGTGACATCGAACTCGACGGCGTCGTGATTACCGACCACGACTGCATCGAGGAGTCGCTGCGCGCCGCGGAACTCGCGTCCGAGTACGGTCTCGTGGGGATTCCGGGCGTCGAGGTGTCGACGGCCGCCGGCCACCTGCTCGCCATCGGCGTCGAGGAGTGTCCGGAGCGCGGCCGGCCGTTCGCGGAGTCCGTCGCGGAAGTCCGCGACCTCGGCGGCGTCGCCGTCGTCCCCCATCCCTTCCAGCGGAGTCGGCACGGCGTCCGCCGCCGGAAAATCCGGGACTGCGACGGCATCGAAGTGTACAACTCGATGCTGTTCACGGGCTACCGGAACCGTCGCGCGCGGGCGTTCGCCGAACGACAGGACTACCCGAAGTTCGGCGCGAGCGACGCGCACTCCATTCGGAACGTCGGGCGCGCGTACACGGAAATCGGACTGCCGGACGTCGACCCAGAGACGCCGAACGCCGAAATCGAGACGGAGACCGTCATGGAGTCGCTGCGCGCCGGCGAGACCGAGATTCGCGGGAAGCGCACGCCCATCCACCGGAGCACGCGCCAGTACGCGAAGGGCGCGGTGCGGAAGGGCGCGTACACGTTCACGTCGCGACTGCCGTACGTGCCGGCGTGGCCGCGCTCCATGCAGAACGCGTAGCCTGACGCCGTCCCGCCAGCGAAACGAGTTTGCGTCCGGCCGCCGAACTGTCTGTATGGACGCGGCGCTGCGCGCTGGCATCGCGGTCTACAACGACGGCTTCTATCACGCGGCCCACGACGCCTGGGAGGACGAGTGGCTTGCGCTCGCGGACGGCGACGACGAGCGACTGCTCCACGGCCTCATCCAGTTCACGGCAGCCGTCTACCACGCCCGCGACGGGAACTGGGACGGCGCGCTCGGCCTCTGTGAGAGCGCGCGCGACTACCTCGACGGTCTGCCCGCGGACTACCGCGGCGTGGACGTCGACGCGGCGCGGGCGGCCCTCGGCGCGATCGCGCGCGACCCTGAGCGAATCGAGCGCGGCGAGCCGCCGCGACTCACGTACGAGGGCGACGCGCTCGGCCTGGACGACCTGGACGCGCCGGCGGGCGTGGAGGCGGCGGTCGTCCTCGGCGGGCACGCGGGCTACGACGAGAGCGTGTTCGCGGACGCCGCGCGGTACGCCCGCGACGGCCTCGCGGACGGCGAGTTGAACGAGTTCGGCGTCCTGCTCTGTGACTTCGTCACGGAGGCCGACCAGCGCGCGCTCGTCGCGACGCGCCTCCGCCAGCACGTCCAGCGGCGCCGCCGCCGCGAGGAAGACGTCGCTGGCCTGTTCGACTGACGCGGCGGCGCGGACTGTTCTGAAAACGCGAGTCGCAGGTCAGGTGTACGCCTGGTAGGCGATGAAGCCGGCGACGGCGAGACACGCCACGCCGGCGAGGCGGACGAGGTGCGCCCACGCGTCCGGAATCGGGTCGTCGGCGCCGTACTCGCCGCCGCGGCGACGCCGGTGCGGGCCGACGAACACGGACAGGCGGAGCGCTGCGCGCGGCGCGACGACGAGCGCGACGCCGAGGAGGGCGCCGAGGACGACCGCGAGCAGGTCGCGGACCCCGGTCATCTACGAGCGCAGGCGCTGGATGCGTTTCTCCGTCGGCGGGTGCGTGGAGACGAGCTTCTGGAGGACGCCCTGTTCCTCGCCGAAGATGCACAGCGCGTTCACGTTCTCGTCGATTTTCGAGTCGCGGGCGCGCTGGTTGCCCTGCTGAATCTTCTCGAGGGCGCGGGCGAGCGGGTCGCCGCCGTTGATGATGCGTTTGGCGTCGGCGTCCGCGACGTACTCGCGGTACCGCGAGATGGCGAGCACGAACAGCATCACGAAGAACTGCACGAGGTTGCCGACGATGATGGCGAGGAAGAAGTCCGCGAGGTCGTTGTCGCCCGTGAACAGGACGATGTACTGGGCGACGATGCCGACGACCGAGGCGATGCCCTGGCCGATGACCATCATGACGACGTCGCGGTTGTCGATGTGCGCGAGTTCGTGCGCGACGACGCCCTCGAGTTCGTCGCGGTCGAGCAACTGGATGAGTTCGCGGGACACCACGACGGTGCCGTTGCCGCGGCGGCCGACGGCGAACGCGTTCGGCACGCCCATGTCCGCGACCTTCAGGTTCGGTTTCTTCATGTCGCGTTCGCGGCAGACTTTCTCCACGAACTGGTGGATGTGCTGGTACTGCGTCTCGTCCATGTCTTCGGCGCCGATGCTCCTGAGCGCGGCCCACTTGCCGATTTTGTACTGGACGCCGACGAGGAGGACGCTCCCCACGATGGCGATGCCGAGGATGGTGGTGGACTGGCCGAAGAACGCCCACGCGGCCAGCACCGCCAGCGAGTAGAACGCGAAGAGGATGGAACCGACGATGGCCATCCGTAGCTTGAGTCCGGGGTGTCGCATAGGAGAGAATTACGCGCTCGGACTTATAAATCCATCTCACGGTGTCACGGCGCGAAGCCCGCGCTTTCGGGCGGACGCGGTGGAACAGCACGGGAGCAGGCGTCGGCGCTCGAGTCAGGCGACGTGTTCGTCGCCCTCCCACTCCGCCGAATTGTCCTCGGGGTCGTAGCCGAGGACTTCGCGGGCGCGCTCCAGACTGTAGTACTTCCGGTCGTTGTCAGATATTCCGTAGACGATTTCGTAGTCGTAGTCCGCGGTCAGACAGCAGTCGAAGAGGTGCGCGCAGTCCCTGGGCGAGAGCCACATCGCCTGGCCGCGCTCGTAGTCGATGGGCGGGTGGCCGGCGGTGAGGTTGCCGATGCGGACGGCGACGAACGAGAGGTCGTGTTCGTCGTGGTAGTAGCGGCCGAGGAGTTCGCCGGACGCCTTCGAGACGCCGTAGAGGTTGCCGGGGCGCGGGAGTTCGTCGCCGTCGAGGCGGAAGTCGTCGTCGGCGCGGTAGAGGTCGGGTTTGCGGTCGGTCTCGTAGTGGGCGACGGCGTGGTTCGAGGACGCGAACGCGAACTTCTCGACGCCCTCGTCGACGGCGGCGTCGAGGATGGTCTGGGTGCCGTCGATGTTGTTCCGGAGGACGCTCTCCCAGGGTGCTTGGGGGCGCGGGTCGCCGGCGAGGTGGACGATTGCGCCGACGCCCTCGACGGCGCTGCGGACGGCGTCCTCGTCGGTGATGTCCGCGACGACGAACTCGTGGTCGGGTTCGCCCGTGGGGGGTTCGCGGTCGAGCAGCCGCCAGTCGTAGTCGTCGCCGATGCCGTCGAGGATGGCTTGCCCGACGCGCCCGGAGGCGCCCGTGAGGAGGACCGGGTCGTCCATTCGTTCGTGAGACTGGGCGACCGTCGCAATGAAAGATGCGGTTCGAGGCGTTTAACCCGTCGCCCGTCCGATAGCTCGACAATGGCGTCTGAGAGGGAACGGCTGTTGTGCTGGGGAATCGGGGGACTCGGGGCGTTCGTCGCGGCGGCGGCCGCGTACGCGCTGTTCGGCGTGCCGGTGTCGTCGCCGGCCGCGGCGGCGGTGCGGTCTGTGGCTGTCGTCGCCGGCCTGAGTGTGACTGTCGGCGCGGTGCTCGCGGCGGCCGAGCGCGTGTCGGTGCGGCCGGTCGTCCCGGTGGCCGCCGGGCCCGGCGCGCTCGCCGGCGCGGCGATAGCGCTGTCCGGTGACGGCCTGCCGATGTGGGTGCACGTCGTCGTCGGTGCGGCGGTGGCCTGCGGGGTACTCGGGTACGCGCTCGTGCTCGCGGAGAACGTCGAGGACGCGCGGGCTGCCAGCGACACGCATTAACGGCCGCCGCGCGTCGCTGCCGGTATGGCGACTGACGCCCAGCAGGCGTGTTTCGAGGCGGGCATCAAGTTCGGCGCGCTCTACCACCAGTTCGCGGGGACGCCCGTGAGTCCGGCCAGCGCCGCGAGCCTGGAGACGGCAATCGAGGAGTCCATCGAGAACCAGCCGTTCTGCGAGCGCGTGTCCGTCGACGTCCTCGCGGAGAAACTGGACACGAGCCACGGCTACACGGAGTTGACGGGCGAGTACATGGAGGTCGAACTCGTCGTGGAGTACGAGGGCCGCGAGGTGGTCGCGGAGATGGCGATGCAGGACGGCTACCCGCTGATGGAGCTAGCGAGCGTCGAGTAGCCCGTGGCGCGGCGTGTTGCCGCGTCCCGCCGCGGTCTCCCTCCATTCCGGGGCGGACGCGCGGTCTACGTCCACTCCGGGGCGCACTTTTAAATCGGACGCGGGCGAACCACGTGACATGAGCCAGTCATCCCTGGACGACGAGGAACTGTTCGGCGAGGCCGCCGAGGAGATGCGCGCCGACGTCGAGGAGCACCTCGCGGCCGCCCGCGAGCAGCTGCCGTCCGCGGACGCCATCTGGGACGTGGAGTCGGACAACACGCTCGGCGTCCTGAACGCGCTCCGGTCGGCGCTGGACGTCGAGGACGTGGAAGGCCACCTGCGGGACGCGAAGAAGGCGTTCGTCGTCGGGGAGCGCGCGGACGCGTTCGACGACCCGGACGACCTGGAAGCCGACATCGAGGCCGTCGAGAGCGTGCTCGGGGACGTGGAGACGGCGCGCGAGCAGGTCGGCGAACTCGCGTCGACGATTCCGGAACTCCGGTCGGCGCTCGAGGAAGCGCACGCGGCGTCCGGCGAGGGAGCAGCCGAGGGAGAATAGGCGGGCGGCGAGAGGAGCGTCTATTTGTGCGGCGGCCGCGACGTGTCGCGGTCGGCGACGGCGTCGAGGAGTTCGCAGAGCGCCTTGCACGCGAGCGTGAGGAGTTGTTCGCCGCGGTCGGCGCTGCCCTCGGCGGGGTCGCCGACGACGCCGTTCTCCGTGAACTCGGCGCTGTCGACGGCGAGGTTGGTGTGTGACTGCCACTCCCCCCAGCCGTCGCTGGCGCGGTCGCGCGCCCCGTCGACGCGGTCTTCGCGCACGAGTTTCGGGTGGGTGTGCCGGAGGAACGCGGTCTCCAGCGGGCCGGCGTGGCCCATGTCGCTGCTGTGGTCGCCGACCGCTTCGAACCACGTGAACGGGACGGCGTACGCGTCGCCGTCGCGGGTGACGCGCTGGCAGGCCTCGCCGAGCGCGGGGACGTTGCCGCCGTGGCCGTTCACGACGACGACGCGGTCCCAGCCGTGGCTCGCGAGGCTCTCGGTGACTTCGCGGACGTTCGCGCGGAACGTCTCCGGGGACACCCACAGCGTGCCCGTGAACTGGCGGTGCTCCTCGGAGACGCCGACGGTCAGCGGCGGCGCCACCACGACCTCGTCGTCGTAGTTCGACGCGGCGGCTTCCGCGATTGTCTCCGCGGTCAAGTGGTCGGTGCCCAGCGGTGCGTGCGGGCCGTGCTGTTCGGTGCTCCCCACCGGGAGCAACGCGAGGTCTGTGTCCACGGCGTCGGCGTCCGTCCAGGTCGCGTCCGCGAGTCGCATACGCGGCCAATGACACTCCGGTGATTTGTAGCCTCGGCTCTCGGCAGTCGGCCGCCACAACCGGCTTCAGGGAGGCGGCCGACGCTCCGGGCATGCCGGACAGCGTCACACTCCGGTCGTTCGAGGCCGAACTCCGCGACGAAGACTACCCGCTCGACCGGGAGACCGTCCTCGACGAGCACGGCGACACCGTCCTCGACCTGCCGGGCGGCGAGGAGTCAGTCGCGGACGCGCTCGGGCGCGTGCAGGCCGGCGACTTCCACGACCACGCCGGCGTCGTCGCAGCGCTCGAAACGGGACTGGGCGGCGACGGCGTCGGCCGCCGCCACTACACCGACCGCGGCGGGACGGCAGGGCCGGGGCACCGCGTGAGCTTCTAG
>JBDGQF010000148.1:6777-8760 GCA_042219255.1 Halobacterium sp.
AGCGGTCAGTCGTCGACTTCGTCTTCGACGGTGGCGGTGCGTTCGGCGGCGCGTTCGACGAACTCGTCGGGGAGTTCGTCGATTTCGCCGGCCTGGACGCCCCAGAGGTTCGCGTACAGGCCCTGTTCGGCGAGCAGTTCCTCGTGGGTGCCGCGCTCGACGATTTTGCCGTCCTCGAGGACGACGATTTTGTCCGCGTCCTTGATGGTGGAGAGGCGGTGCGCGATGGAGAACGTCGTGCGGTCGGCGGTGAGGCGGTCGAGGCTGCGCTGAATCAGCATCTCCGTCTCCGTGTCGACGTCGCTGGTGGCTTCGTCGAGCACGAGAATCTCGGGGTCTTTCAGGATGGCGCGCGCGATGTCGATGCGCTGGCGCTGGCCGCCGGAGAGTTTCACGCCGCGCTCGCCGACCTCGGTGTCGTAGCCCTCGGGGAGGTTCGTGATGAACTCGTGGGCTTCCGCCGCCTTCGCGGCCTCCACGACGTCCTCGCGGTCGGCGTCGAACGTCCCGTACGTGATGTTCTCCTCGACGGTGCCGTAGAACAGGAACGTGTCCTGGCTGACGTAGCCGATGTGGCGGCGGAGGCTCGGCAGCGTCACGTCGGAGATGTCCTGGCCGTCGATGCGGATTTCGCCGTCGTCGACGTCGTACATCCGGAGCAGGAGTTTCAGGACGGTGGACTTCCCGGCGCCCGTGGGGCCGACGAGCGCGAGCGTGTCGCCGCCCGGCACCTCGAAGTCGACGTCCTCGACGATGGTCTCCTCGTCGCCGTACCCGAACGTCACGTCGTCGTAGACGACGCGGCCCTCGTCCACGACGAGTTCGTCGGCGTCCGGGTTCTCCTCGATGCGCGACGGCTCGTTCATCAGGCCGAAGATGCGCTCGCTGGACGCCTTCGCGCGCTGGTACATGTTGATAATCTGGCCGAACTGCGCCATCGGCCAGATGAACTGCTGGCTGAGCAGGATGAACGTCACGAACTCGCCCTCGTCGAGCGTCCCGGAGAAGAACAGCGGCGCGCCGTCGACGACCCAGAGCCCGCCGAAGATGAACGTCAACACGAACCCGACGCCGGAGATGATGCGCAGCGCGGGGAAGAACTTGATGCGGATGGCGATGGCGCCCCAGTTCGCGTCGAAGTACCCCTGGGAGACGTCGTCGACGCGCTCGGACTCGTAGTCCTCCGTGTTCGACGTCTTGATGACCTGGATGCCGCCGAGGTTGTTCTCCAGCCGCGAGTTCAAGTGGCCGACGGACGACCGGACGTCCGCGTACTTCGGCTGGATGGCCTTCACGAACTTGTACGTGAACACGGCGATGATGGGCACCGGCAGCATCGTGAGGACGGCGAGCTGCCAGTTCACGTAGAAGAGGTAGACGCCGATGGCGACCACCATCACGGACAGCCGGAACGCGGAGTTCAGGCCGTCGTTCAGGAAGCGCTCCAGGCGGTTGACGTCGTTCGAGAGGATGGACATCATCTCGCCGGTCTGCTTCGTCGCGAAGAAGTCCATGTTCAGCCGCTGCATCTTGTCGTACGTGTCCGTGCGAATCTGGTGCTGGATGTGCTGGCTGAACGAGTTCCACCCCCAGTTGCGAATCCAGTGGAACGCCGCGCCGAGCAGGAAACTCCCGGCGATGAGCCCGCCCATCAGGACGAGTTTGCCGGTGTCGGAGGGCGGCACCCACGCCCGCGGCAGCCAGGGCAGGAAGGGCTTGTTCTGCTGGATGACGGAGTCGATGGCGAGCCCCAGCAGAATCGGGGGCGCGAGGTCGAGGACGCGAGCGAAGACGCTCGCGATAATCGCCACGGTCGCCTCGAACCAGTAGTCGCGCCCGTACTCGTCGAACAGGCTGACCATGGCGTTGTCGACCTCCTCCCGTTGTTCCTCGAAGGGGTCGTCGTCTTCGATGTCTGTACTCATTCCCCTGAGAGAAAGTGTGTGCCTGCCAAAAAGACTTCCCTACGAATCGAAACACACC
>JBDGQF010000064.1:0-8629 GCA_042219255.1 Halobacterium sp.
CGCCGCGCACGACTGGCTGGCCGCTCGCGTTCTCGTCGAGTTCGGCGTGGTACTCCGAGCCGTCGAGGACGACGCGGACGACGTCCCCGGCGGGGAAGTCCTCGGCGGCGTCCGCCGGCAGTCGGATTTCGAGGCGGCTCGTTCCGCCAGCGCGGGAGAGCGTCCCGGTCACGGTCGGGACAGTCTCGTGAGTAACGGTGTCGCCCATGGTCGCGGAGTCGGCCGCGGCGCGTAAAACGAGGTCGGTTACTCGAAGTCGTGGCGGCGGCGCTGAATCGCGCCGATTGTCTTGATGAACCCGCCGAGGATGGCGGTGAGCGCGGCGAAGATGACGGTGAACCACAGCCAGATGGCGACGATGGCTTCGATGTTCGGGCCGTGGACGACCTTGTACGTCACTGCGCCGACGGCGAACGTGACGGCGTAGAAGACGGCGAGTTTGATTGCGAGCACGTTGCGCTCGACGATGCGCCCGAGGCCCTGCGCCGCGTCACTGACCTCCGAGTCCGTGACCGTGTCGTACTCACCGTCGTACCGGGTCATCTCGTGTCCGGGCGTGACGGACGGCTCACTGAAGGGGATTGGGTCGAGTTACGGGCGACAAAATCCCAACAAACTACAGACGAACGCCCGACGCAGCGGCCGTCGCGCAGACCGTCGCGTTCAGTCACCGGAACGCGTCGAATTCCGGCCGCTCACAGCAGGGCCGCTCAGACGGCGGATAAAATTACTTACAACGCGGCGCGAACGAAACTACACGCGGCCGCCATCGCTCTGCGGCCAGTCGGTCGCGGCACGAGGGGGCAGTCGGTCGCGACAAGGGGGAAGCAATCGGCCGCGATACGAACGGTCGGTTTTTCACGCTCCCCGTCGAAGACCGACGCATGGACGCGCCGACACCCACGCCGTCCGGAGACGGGAGCAGGAAGGCGGCGTTCGTCGCCATCCTGCCGTTCCTCCTGCTCGGCCTCGCGGACGTCGTGCTCCTGTTGTTCTGGGGCCTGAACCCGCTGTGGGGGTTCGTCATCCTCCCGCCAATCCTGTTCATCAGCGTCCTCGGCTGGATTGCCTTCAAGAGCGGCTTCGTCAGGAACCGCGGCATCTCCGAGGACGCCGACGCGTAACACTCTCCCCGCTACTGCCTGCACCGGTGCGCCGTCCTTGACAGCAGAAACCATTAAGCACGCCGTCCAGCAGTACGGCGTATGGGCATCGTCGCTGCCGCCGCGTACGCCGCCATCGCCGTGGCGCTGGTCGCCGCGGGCGTGGCGCTGTACTCGCGGGGGTCGATGGACGCCGTGCCGCTGTTCGACCCGGAGGCGGCGACAGACCCGGTCGCGCTCGCGCGCACCATCGGGGTCTCGCTGGCGGCGTTCGGGCTCGTGACGCTCGCGTTCGCGGCGTTCGAAGCAGTGGACGAGACCGGCGTCGTCGTGGTCGCCGGGTACGGCGTCGTCGTCCTCGTAATCGCGTTAGTGACGGCGACACGGACTCGCAAGTACGAATGACAGTTCTCAGCAGTCGACGCGTTCGCCGTCGACGTACGTCGCTTCGACGCGCCGCACCGCGGAGATGTCCGCGAGCGGGTCGTCTTCGAGCACCACGAAGTCCGCGCGGTCGCCGTCCGTGAGCGTCCCGAGGTCGCTGCGCGGGAGCGTGCGCGCGGCGACCCGCGTCCCCGCCTGAATCGCCTCCATCTCCGAGAACCCGATTTCGTCGACGAGCAACTCCATCTCCACGGCGTTCTCGCCGTGCGGCACCAGTTCCGGCCCCATGAAGTCCGTGCCCGCCGCAATCGGGACGCTCGCCTCGTACGCGCGCTCGACGGCCTCGACGTGGGACTCCCGGGCCTCCCTCGCCTTCTCCATGCCCCACTCCGGGACGCCGTAGTCGTCGCCGCGCTCCGTGATGCGGTACATGATGGCGAGCGTCGGCACGAGCGTCCCGCCGGACTCCTTCAGGAGGTCGATGCACTCGTCGTCGACGTGGAACCCGTGCTCGATGGTCGTCGCGCCGTTCCGGAGCGCGGCCTTGATGCCGGCGGTGCCCTGGGCGTGCGCCGCCACCTCCAGGCCGGCGCGGTCGGCCTCCGTCGTCATCGCCTCGATTTCCGCGTCCGTGAACTGCCGGACGTCGGGCGTGTCGCGCTCGCTCAACACGCCGCCGGTCGTCATAATCTTCAGGCAGTCCGCGCCGTCGCGCACGCGCTTGCGGGCCTCCCGGCGGCACTCCGCGACGCCGTCCGCGAGCGTCGACAGCGGCGTGCCGTCCGCCACCCAGTCGTAGGGCAGGCCGTGGACGTCACCGTGGCCGCCGGTCTGTGAGATTGCGCGACCGCTCGTGAACACGCGCGGCCCCGGAATCTCGCCCTCGCTGACGGCGGCGCGGAGGCCGTAGCCGACGGAACTCCCGAGGTCGCGGACGCTCGTGAACCCGGCCGCCGTCAGCGACCGGAGGTCGGCGGTGGCGCGCGCGGCCGCCAGCGAGTCCGGCGTCGTCGTCCAGTCCGCGACGTCCATCGAGCGCGCGCCCTGCAAGTGGACGTGCGCGTCCACGAACCCCGGGACTATCGTGCGGTCTGGGAACTCCACGTGGTCGGCGTCCGGCGGCGCCTCGACGTCCTCGCGCGGGCCGACGGCGGCGACACTGCCGTCGTCGACGACGAGGCGTGCGTCCTCGATGGCGTCGTCGCGCCGTCCGTCGACGACGCGTGCTGCGTCGAACACTCGCATGGCTGGGCGTTCGCGCGCTACCGTGAAAGGATTGCCCTCGATTCCCGCGGCAGTACTACGCGGCGGTCACACCGAGCACTTCGGCGCGCCGATTGCCGCGAGCGCGTCGTCCACCAGGCCGACCTCGTACGTCCAGAACCCGTAGAAGCCGCCGTCGGGTTCCTCGTGGGCGAGCAGCGCGGACACCTGCATCTCGTCGCCGCCGCCGTCGAAGATGACGAACCACGACGACGCGACGTCCGGAATCGCCGCGCCGTGGTAGGTCACGCCGTCCGGGACGTCGACGGACTCGTCGGGGGCCCCGTAGACGTGGACGTCGAGGTCGGTGGCGGCGAGTTGGGCGTACGCGTCGCTCTCGCTCGCGAAGTTCGACGCGTACTGGAAGCCCGCGTACAGGCGGCCGTCGCCGGCGCGCCACGCGCGGTCTTCGATTTCCCGGGACGCCTCCAGCATCTGCCGGCGGCTGTACGACGTGAACGTCGTGCGGTCGAGGTGTTCGAGCAGCGGCCCGTACGGCGCCGGCTCGCCGAACTCGCGGACGCTGCCGTCGGTCAGCGACCGGAGCGCGTCGATGCTGACCGCGGTCAGGAACTCGTCGCCGTCCGACAGCACGGCGTGCTCGGGTTCGCTCCCGGCGTCGACGGCTTCGACGGAGACGTTCTGGGAGGCGAAGTACTCGCGGAGTTCCCCGACGACGTCGGTCTCCGGCGTGGTGTACACTGCCAGCGTCTTCTCGCGCCCCCGCACCGTGTCGACGACTTCCCGGAGGCTCATTGTCTGGGGGTTGCGAGTACACGCGTAAATGCGTTCGGTCGGTGCGCGCGGCGTCCGGTCTGCTCCACGACATTTATGGGGGCAGCCCGAGCGCCGTGGAACATGGAACGCGCTATCGCAGTCGTCGAGGCGTCCGACTCCGCGAAGGAACTCGTCCACGAGGCCGGGGAACTCGCCGCGGGCGTGGGCGCGGAACTCATTCTCGTCCACGTCACGACCGACGAGGAGTACTCGGAGCGCCGCGAGTCGATGATGTCCATCCCGAACATCGACGTGAACTACACCGTCGACGAGGCGCTGGACGGCGCGCGGAAGTTCGCGAAGGACATCGGCCGGGACGTGCTCTCGGACGTGGACGTCGAGTACGAGCCGGTCGGCCGCCTCGGCGAGAAGGGCGACGAGATTCTGGCGCTCGCCGACGAGCGCGACGCCGACCACATCTTCGTCGCCGGCCGGAAACGCTCGCCGACGGGGAAAGCAATCTTCGGCGACGTCACGCAGCGCATCATCCTGGAGTTCGACGGCGCGGTCACCGTCATCACGACGTAACGCCGTCGCTGGCGACCACGGCCCGGTTCAGACGTGGTCGTCTGGGTCGTGTTCCGCCTGCATGCGGGAGGCTTCTTCGGCGTACCACTCGCGTTCGTCCGGGTCGTCGACGCGCCCGAGGTTCCCGGGGTCGGCGTCGATGGCGGCTTCCGTCGGCCGCGTGTCGCTGAAACTCGTGAGCGCGCGCTCCTTCCGGAGGTAGCGTCCGCCGTCCGGCGTCGCGTACACGAGGATGATGAGGTTCTGTTCGTCGTCCGAGTACGTCCGCTCGACCAGCCACACGCGTACCGTGTCGTCGCTCATACAGGTACTCGGGGACGGAGACGCAAAAGGAGTCGTCCGGACGGCGCGGAATCAATCTCTCTCAGTACCGGTATTGTCCATTACGTACAAAACCATTAACTCCGCTGGCGGCGTAGCGTCGTGCATGGGAGACGACACGATTGACGAACTGAAGGCCCAGCGGAAGGCCGAACTCCCCGCACAGGCCGGGACGCCGGACGGCCCGGTGGAAATCGAGGACGCCGACCACCTGGAAGCCGTGCTCGCGGACAACGACACCGTGCTCGTGGACTTCTACGCGGACTGGTGTGGCCCCTGCCAGGTGATGGAGCCCGCAATCGAACAGCTCGCAACGGACGACGACGTCGCCGTCGCGCAGGTCGACGTGGACGCCCTCCAGGGGCTCGCGCAGGCGTGGGGCGTCCAGGGGATGCCGACGCTCGTCGCAATCGAGGACGGCACCGAGGTCGACCGCGCGGTCGGCGCGCGGAGTTACGACGGCCTCCGCAGTCTCGTCGCCTGACGGCCGCCTGGTCTTGCACTGACCGGACAACCTTTTTCCGCGGGCGGCCGAACAGCGGCGCATGGGCTTTCACACGTTCGACCCGGAGCGCGCCGCGAAACTCGACGACCCGGCGCGGTTCCGGTACTGTTCGCGCGACGAACTCTTCGCCGCACTCGCCCCCAGGCCCGACGCCAGAGTCGCCGACCTCGGCAGCGGCACGGGCTTCTACACGCGCGAAGTCGCGCCGTTCGCCGGCCGAGTCGACGCCGTCGACGTCCAGTCGGCGATGCACGACGAGTTCCGCGACCGCGGCGTCCCCGAGAACGTCGCGCTCGTCACCGCCGACGTCGCCGACCTGCCGTTCGCAGACGGCGCGCTCGACGCCGCGTTCTCCACGATGACGTTCCACGAGTTCGCGTCGGCCGACGCGCTCGTGAGAGTGCGGCGCGCGCTCGCTGCCGGCGGCCGGTTCGTCGTCGCGGACTGGTCGGCGGCCGGCGACGGCGACGACGGCCCGCCGCTCGCCGAGCGCTACGACGCCGCGGACGCCGAATCGCTGCTCTCGGACGCCGGCTTCGACGTCTCGCGGGTCGGAGAGCGCCCGGAGACGCTGTTCGTGGTCGCGGAGGCCTGACGGACACCGCTTCCCGTCCGGCAATAGTGTTATGTGGTAGCACGACCCACATAGAGTGCATGCACGAGGCAGCGTCCAGCCAACCAGCGTGGAGTAGACCGGCCGACCCGGCCATCCTCGAGTTCCTCGCGGAACGCCACCCCGAGTACCCGGCCATCGTCGCCAACCGCATCGGGATGCACACGCCGTACGTAGAGGCGCGCTGCGAGGAACTCGCCGACCGCGGCCTCGTCGAGGCCGTCTCCGGGGAAGTCGTCTACCGCATCACGGAGCGCGGCGAACGCGCCGTCGAGGCTGGCGTCTTGCCTGAGTGAACGCCCATATACGTCCCCACCACGAACCTCACGACCATGAACCACGAGTCCTACCTCCGGGCCGTGGGCCTCCCGGAGCACGCCGACAGCACGCAGGACGCCGCCGAACGCGGCGCCGGCCTCGTCGCGCGGCCGCCGCACGCCACGGTCGACCGCGAGACCGTCGAAGCCCGCTACGTCTACCCAGTCCCCGAGCGCGGCGACGACGGCGCGTGCGGCGTCGGCCTCGCCGACGACCCGTACAACCTCGCGCCCATCTGCGGCCTCGAGTACGACCCGGAACGCCTCCGCGACCACCCCAACACCGCGCGCCTGGTCGCGCTCCACGAGACGGTCCGCCGTCTCGCCGAAGAGACCGACCCGGACTGGCTCGGCGTCTACCGGCGCGCCACCAACCCCGACGGCCAGGAAGTCCTCGTGAAGGAAGCCTACGTCGGCGAACACTCGCGCGCGGAGTTCCCGCTCACCGAGTCGTTCGCGGAGCGCTCGAACAACTCGACGGTCGGCCTCACCGGCGAAGCCGTCCTCGTCGAGGACGTCGACGACTACGACGGCCCGTACTACGAGTGCGATGACAGCGTCCAGAGCGAGTTCTGCTGTCCCGTCGTCGCCGGCGAGGACGTCGTCGGCATCATCGACGCGGAAGCCCACGAACCCGGGTTCTTCACCGAGGAGCGCGTCGCCACCATCGCCGGCGCGTGCGCCGGCCTCGCGGACTCCGACCTCCTCACGCCGCCGCGCGTGGAAGCGTGACCGCCGCCGCGCCGCCTCGTCGTGTGTCTCAACACGACAAGGTAAACCGTTTCGGCCGCGCTCGCCGCCGAGAACGCCTGCATCGCCTGCGAGCGGCCACCGAATTTAATACCTTCATCCCCCTCTCTGAAAACAGACACATGGACGACCTCACCGGCTTCCAGCGCGACCTCCTCGTCGTCACCGCGGGCCTGGACGAGCCGAACGGGCTGGACATCAAGGACGAACTCGAACAGTACTACGAGTCAGACATCAACCACGGCCGCCTCTACCCGAACCTCGACGAACTCGTCGACAAGGGCCTCCTGGAGAAAGGCCAGCAGGACGAACGCACGAACGAGTACGCGGTCACCGCACGCGGCGACCGGGAGCTGCGCGCGCGCCGGAAGTGGGAGAACCGGTACGTCCGCGACGTCGTCTCCGAAATCGACGACGAGACCCCTATCTCGGCGGACTGATGGACCTCTCGACCGCAGTCCCGGCCAGCGGCGTCGTGTGCGCGGTGGGCGCGGGCGGGAAGAAGACCCTCCTGTACTCGCTGGCCGGCCGCGTCGACCGCGGCGTCGTCACGGCGACGGTACGCATCCCGATTTTCGACGACGAGGTCGCCGACGTCGTCGTCACCGACGACCCGGCGGCGGCCGTCCGCGACGCGACCGAGTGGCCGGTCGGCGTCGTCCCGGAGCGCGAGCGCGACGACCGCTACCGGGGCTACGACCCGGAACAGATTGCGCCGCTCGCTGACGCGGACGCCGACGCAGTTCTCGTGAAGGCCGACGGCGCGCGCACGCGCCGCCTGAAGGCGCCCGGCGACCACGAACCCCAGGTTCCCGAGTGCGCGGACGTCGTCGTCCCCATCGCGAGCGTACGCGCTGTCGGCGAACCGCTCACGGAAGCCGTCGCTCACCGCCCCGAGCGCGTCGCCGCCCTCACCGGCCTCGCGGTCGGCGACGAAATCCGCCCCGAGGACGTCGCCACCGTCCTCGCGCACCCGGAGGGCGGCCTGAAGGGCGTCCCCGAGGGCGCGACGGTCGTCCCGCTCGTGAACATGGCCGACGACGCCGCGCTCGTCCAGACCGCCACCGAAATCGCCGAGGGCGTCCACGACCGCGCGGACGTCCACCGCGTCGTCGTCACCTCGCTGAAAGCCGACGACCCAGTGAAGACGGTCGTCTGACAGGGGTCACTTATGTTGTACCTGTCGCGGCCGGCTCATCACGAACGAGTCGTCGCCGAACCGGCGACCGCCTTGGAGTGGGCTGATGGCTGGTCTGCCGGCCGCGCGACGGTTCACCGACGTGCGCCTGAGAGGCTATCCGCGCACGGTCAACTGACGCACGCCTGAGAGGCTATCCGCGTGACTATCGGTGTCACTGTGTCGTCCGTCGGAAGTGAGAGCGAGGGAGAGGGGGATTGGGGGGAATCTCGCTCGTCACACGCTTGATGCGTGCCTCTGACGCGGTTCCGGCACTCCTCGGCCGGTGTGCGAACCGCCCTGGCCGCTTACCTGGCGAGTTCGCACTCAATTCTATAGAGAGTACGAAAATAAATCTTCCTCTCGTTCACGGCTCCTCGCCCGCACCAGAACCGACACCCGTAGTGGTCTCGCGGCGCTCTCCCACCCGGTAGTGACTGACACTGCGATTCGGTTGCGGGAGCCCAGTCGCGTCATCGTGGTCGTCGCAGCCGGACGGTGCGAGTCCGAGCGCACCGGGGAGACGGAGGTCGACGACCGACTACTGTCCTGCGAGCTGTTCGGCCGCCTCCTCGACTGCCTCACGCGTGTTCAGGTTCTCGAACGTCCCGACGTCCCCCGCCTCGGCAATCTCGGCCTCCGGCACCGCGACCCAGTCCAGGTCGTCCAGCGGCGCGAGAATCTTCCGGTCGCCGCGCTCGATGGCGTCCTCGCACGCGGCGGCCATCGCGGCCGCGCGGTAGACCGCCTGCGTCGTCTGATACCAGCCGTCGTCCATCTCCGGGACGGCGGCGTCGTGTCCGTCGGCTTCCGCGAACAGGAACTCGACGACGGCCGGGTCGACGAACGGCATGTCGCAGGCGACGACGACGGCGTACTCGCCGCGCGCCT
>JBDGQF010000462.1:0-8591 GCA_042219255.1 Halobacterium sp.
ACGTCGCCGCCGACTGGGCGCCCTACCGGTCGTACGCGTCCCTGTACGTGTGGCGGGCGTACGACGGATAGGCGCGCCCGTCGGGTGGCAGATTAGTTATCGGTCTGCAGGACGAACCCCCTGTTATGCCGGAGGAGCCACCCGCGCTGAGTCCGCCCGAGGGACTGCCGGACGAAGCCGCTGACAGCCTCGGTGGACTGACGCCCGAACAGCTACGGAACGCCATCATTTTCGCCCGCGAGTTGTTGTACGCCAGCGACGAGTCCGAGTCCCCCATCGAACCGGCCGCGGGCGAGGACATCCTCCGTGTCACGGAACGCGACGGCTACACGGAAGTCGTCAAGCAAGTCCAGTGCGGTGAGAGGTGCGAGGACTGCCCGCACGGCCCCTATCTCTACCACGTCACGGACGAACCACACCCGGACGGCACCACGCACGCGCACTGGTCGTTCCTCGGTCGCGTGGAGACCAGCGAGGAGTGAGCGCGGCGGCGAGACCGAGCGCGTCCGACCGTCAGGGGTTGAGGCCGGAGAGCGCGGCGCGCGCGAACACGAGCACGGGGATGATTTCGAGGCGGCCGACCCACATGTTCAGCGTGAACATCGCTTCCGCGAGCGGCGCCATCGTCGGGCCGGTGATGCCGGCGGAGAGGCCGACGTTGCCTTGCGCGCTCGCCACCTCGAACAGCGCGTCCGCGTACCCGAACTCCGGCCCGGTGAGGTTCACGAGGACGATGCTGGTGGCGGCGAGGACGACCAGCCACAGCATCGTGACGATGGCGGCCTCGCTGAACTCGCGCTCCATGGACTCGCGGTCGAGCGTCCGGTCGCCGATGCGCGCGGTGACGACGGCGTGCTTCGGGAGGAACACGCGCGAGAACTGCCAGATGATGCCGCGCGCGATGGTGTACGCGCGGATGATTTTGATGCCGCCGACCGTCGACCCGGCGGCGCCGCCGACGACCATCGCGCCGACGACGAGCACTTTCGCGCCGGCGAACCAGCGGCCGATTGGTGCGGACTGGAAGCCCGTGCAACTCAGCGCGCTCACCCACTGGAACGTCGAGTCCCGTATCGCGTCCAGTTGCGCGGCGTCCAGCGACGGCACGCTGAACGGCAGGAACGACTGCTGTGCGAACGCGCCGGGGGCCGCGGGCACGGTGACCACGTTCTGCACGGAGAGCGCCAGGACGCCGAGGGCGAGGAGGGCGAACAGCCAGCGCGTCTGGAGGTCGGCGAGCAGTTCCCGCGCGGAGCGGTCGCGCAGCACGACGTAGTGGACGGGGAACGCGACGGCGCCGATAATCATGATGGGGAGCAGCGCCGTCTCGACGAGCGCGGAGTTGTACGTCGCGATGGAGTTGTCCGTCACGGAGAACCCGCCCGTCGTCAGGCCCGTCATCGCGTGGTTGAGCGCCTGCCACGCCGTCTCGCCGAGGGTCAGCGAGCGCGCGTACTCGCTGGTGCTGTAGTGGATTGCGGCGAACAGGAGACCGAACGACAGCACGGTGTAGCCGAGGACGAGTTTCCAGACGGTGCGGACCGTGGAGACGACGCTCGGGTGGATTTTCTCCTCGCGCGCCTCGCTCTGGTAGAGCGCGTAACTGCCGCTGCCGGGACGCGAGAGAATCGAAACGGTGAGGACGATGACGCCGACGCCGCCCACCCACTGGATGAACGACCGCCACCACTGGATTGCGCGCGGCAGCGAGGGCTCGTGGACGGCCATCGTGAGGCCGCTGCCCGTCCACCCGCTCATGCTCTCGAAGAACGCGTGCAGCGGGTCGCGGAAGTACGCGAGACTGGACAGCGTCGTCGTGCCCGCGACCCGAATCGGCTCCCAGTTGCTCGTGTCGGTGCCGGCGGGGACGAACGCGTCCATCGCTGCGGGCGGCGTCAGCCACGCCGCGAGGAGGAACGGGAGCGCGCCGAACGCCGCGACCATCAGCCACCCGCTCGCCGCGATGACCATGCCGTGTTTCATCTTCGGTTCGGGCGCGGCCGCGAACGCGCGGTTCGCCGCGCCGCCGACGGCGGCGGTGACGCCCGCGGCGAGGAAGAACGCGAGCGCGGCGTAGAACTCCCGGAACCCGAGCGCGATGACCGACGTAATCGTCATCAGGCCGGCCTCCATCAGCACGAGCGACCCGACGTCGCGCGCGATGATTTCGAGGTCGGTGGGGACGACGCCCTCGTTCCGTCTGGACATGTCAGGCGTGGTCTTCCGTGTGACCGAAGACGTCCGTCACTTCCGGCGTCGCGCCCTCGCTGGAGTACACCGTGAGGAGGTCGCCGGCCTCGATGCGCGTGTCGCCGCGCGGCGTAATCGGCGGGCCTTCGCCGTTGCGCTCGATGGCGACGACGAGCGTCTCGCCCTCCAGGAGGCCGGCCTCGTCGGCCTCGCGGAGCGTCATCCCCGTGATGGGTGCGTCCGCTTCGACCGTAATCTCGAACACTTCGGCCTCCTCGCCGATGCGCATGAAGTCGACGATGGACGGCCGTTTCACCGCGCGGTAGAGTTAGTCCGCGATGAGGCGCTGGGGGTTCTGTATCGTGTTCACGCCAATCTGGCGGAACAGGTTCATGTGCTCGGGGTTGTGGACGACGGACACGACGTCCGGTACTTCGAGTTCCTGCGCGAGCAGGCAGACCATGACGTTCGTGGCGTCCTGGTCGGTCGTCGAAATCAGGGCGTCCGCGCGGTCGGCGCCCGCTTCCTCCAGGGTCTCCTTGGACGTGGCGTCTGCGTTGATGACGAGGCAGTCGTACTCTCGGGACGCCCGTTCGGCGCGCTCGTCGTCGCGCTCGATGACGACGACCTCGTTGCCACCGGCCGTGGCAATCTCGGTGAGCGGGTCGCCGATGTCACCCGCGCCGACGATGACGATGTACATTAGCGACAGTGTTCAGAAGCGACGACCGAAAGGCTACCGCTCTCCGACAACCCGGTTCCCGGTCACGTGCGGCGCGCTTCGGCGCCGCCGAACCCGTCCAGGGTGTCCTCGCCGACGCCCTCCGGAGAGAACACGGAGACGAGGTCGCCCGGCCGGATTTCGGTGCCGCCGTTCGCGGACACGACTTCGTCGGCGCGCTCAATGGCGACGACGAGGACGTCGTCACCGAGCAACCCGCGTTGTTTGGCTTCCGCGAGCGTCAGGCCGGCGACCGGCGCGTCGTCGGTCACGGTCAAGTCGACGACCTGGGCGTCACCCACGAGGCTCAGCACGTTCGTCGCCGGCTGGGTGTGCGCGGCGTCCGCCGGGCCGTACGGCTGGTAGGGCTGGTGGTACTCTTCTTTCACGAGGCTCTCGTCCTCGATGGTGACGCCGAGCGCTTCGATTTCGCTGGCGATGCGCTGCAGCGAACTCGTGTCCTCGCCGACGGCTTTCACGTGCAGGCCGTCGTCGCCGGACATGACGTCCCGGACGTTCACCACGCCCGAGATGTCCAGTACCTTGCGCGCCAACTGGTCGCGCTCGGAGACGCTGACGCTGCAGATGTACAGCCCCGTCAGCAGTCCCTCGGCGCGCTCGTAGTCGATGTGGGCTGGGTAGCCGCGCACGATGCCGTGCTGTTCGAGCTGGTTGATGCGGTTCCTGACCGTGCCCGCGGACACGTTCACCTGTTCGGCGATTTCGGTCGCCGTCGTGTTCCGCGCGTCCGACCCGAGGTAGTAGAGCGCGAGCCGGTCGATTTCGTCGAGTCGGTAGTCCATGTGTACCGTAGGTTGGGGCGCTGGCGCAATTGGCCTTTCTATCGGCGCGCTCACCGCGACAGGCGTTCGACAACGGCTTCGCGTATCGACTGCGGGGCAGCCGACGACCCCTGCGCCATCACGACCGTTCCGGGCGCCTGGTCGGCGAGCGTCTCGGGCAGCGACCCGAACAGGGTCTGTGAGACGGCGCCCTCGCGCGTCGCGCCGACGCAGACAGTGTCGTAGGCGCCGACGGCGTCGAGGACCGCGGCTTCGACGTCGTCGCCGACCACCACTTCGGCGTCGTAGTCGACGTCCAGCGAGACGTCGTCGGCGACGCGTTCGATGACGGCCTCGCCGCGCTCCTCGGACGTCTGCTCGCCGTCCTCGGGCGACTGGACGTTCAACAGCGTCAGCGTCGCGTCCTCGTCGACGCCCGCGAACTCCGCGGCGCGCCGCACGGCGACGGGCGCGTTCGGGCCGGCGCCGACCAGCGCGACGACGTCCCCGATTCGGTCTGGTTCCGTCTCGGAGGCGAGGTTGACGAGCGTCGCCTCGCAGGACGCGCGCCCGACGACGGGGTCGAGCGTCGACCCGAGGACGTGCTCGCGCGTCGTCCGCGCGCCGCGCCACCCGAGCACGACGTGGTCGGCCTGCTCGTCCTCGACCACGTCCAGAATCGCCTCACCGGGGTCGTGGCTGACGACCGCGCGCGTCCGGATGCCGACGTCGAGTTCGTCGGCGATGCCGCGGGCCTGGTCGAGCAGTTCCTGCTGGCGCTGCACGCGCTCCTCCTCGAACTCGACGTCCTGTGCGAGCGACGTCTGGCGCGGCACCTCGATGACGTTCACGGCGACGAGTTCCGCGTCGCCGTCCTCGTGGGCGTGCGCGCTCGCCGCGGCGAACCGCAGCAGGTCGCGTTCGGTCTGCGGGTTCGCCAGCGGCACGACGACGCGGTAGTCGGCGCCGCCGTCGGGCGCGGGCGCCGTCGGCTCCGGCGCGATTGCCTCGCCCACCAGACCCTCCTTGACGTCCTGGTTGCGCGCGTACAGGAGGTACCAGCCGACGCCGACGGCGACGATGGCGACGCCGACGAGCGTCACGAGCGTGCTCATCTGCGCGAGAATCGCGATGCTCGCGACGAAGCCGACCACTGGAACGACCGGGTAGAGGACGCCCGGAATCCGGAACGCCGGGTCGTAGTCCGCGGGGTCTGCGCGCCGCATCACGACGACGGCGACGTGCACGAGCGAGTACGTGACGAGGTAGGAGAAACTCGCGACTTCGGCGAGCGTGCCGATGGGGACGGGCGCGGCGATGAGGACGAGGATGACGGCGCCCGTCGCGACGATGGCGCGGTACGGCGTCCGGAAGCGGTCGTGGACTTCGTTCAGCCAGTTCGTGAGGATGTTGTCCCGCCCCATCGCGAAGTTCACGCGCGCCGCGGAGAGGATGGAGGCGTTCGCGGAGGACACCGTCGCGAGGACGGCGCCGACGACCATCGCGAGCGCGCCGACGTTGAACAGGACGTCGCCGGTGAACGGGAGCCAGAGCCGGACGAACGGGGAGAACTCGCTCGCGACGTCCGCCACCGGGATGTTGGAGTCGACGAGCGCGGGGATTTCGAGGACGCCCGTGCTGACGAACATCACGAGGACGTACAGCAGCGTCGGCGTGACGACGGCCGCAATCATCGACAGCGGGAGGTTCCGGCTGGGGTCTTTGATTTCCTCGGCGCTGGTCGCGATGACCTCGAAGCCGATGAACGTCACGTAGACGGTGCCGACGGTGGCGGCGACGGCGCCCCAGCCCTCTGGGTTGAACGGGCGCAGGGTCGACATGTCGACGTTCAGCACGCCGAACGCGACGAACACGACGATGAGGCCGACGAGCGCGATGACGATGACGTTCTGGAGCGCGCCCGTCTCCTTGACGCCGTAGTAGTTCACGGCGACGAGCAGCGCGGCCATGACGAGCGCGGCGACGGCGACGCCGGTCGCGCCCATAGGCACGAAGTACGTGAGGTACTGGCCGAACCCGAGCATGTAGAACGCGGACGCGAACATGAGGCCGCCCCACATCCCCCAGCCGACGATGCTGCCGAAGAAACTGCCGAGCGCGCGGTTGACGTAGTAGTAGCTCCCGCCGGCTTTCGGCATGCCCGTGGCGAGTTCCGACAGGGAGAGCGCGGCGAGCAGGGAGACGACGCCGCCGACGGCGAACGAAATCATGCTCGCGGGGCCGGCGGCGCCTGCGGCGATGCTCGGCAGCACGAAGATGCCCGCGCCAATCATCGTGCCGAGGCCGATGGTGTAGGCTTCGAGGAACCCGAGGTCGCGGGCGAGTTCCTGTTCGTCACTCATCGGCACCACCGTCCTCGACGTCCGGGAGCACGACGACCGGGCGGTCGCTGTCCGTGACCAGCGAGAGGCCGACGTCGCCGGTGAGCAGGCGCACCCACCTGCTGCCGCCGCGTGGCGTGAACACGATGGCGTCCGCGTCGAAGTCGGCGGCGGCGTCGATGATGGTCTCGGCGACGTCCGTGCCGTACAGAACCTGGCACTCGTGGCGGACGTCCGCCACGGCGAGTTCCGCTTCGACGACGTCGAAGACGTCCGCCGCGTACGCTTCGCGCTGTTCGAGGGAGGCTTTGTCCGGCGCGCCGCCGGCTTTCTCGATGACGTGGCCGACCACCGCGAAACTGTCTGCGTCGCGGAGGTACGGTGTCACCGCTCTGGCTGTCGTGCGGGCGTCTTCGACCGATGCGACGGGGATGAAGACGCGGTCGAGTAGTGTTCGTCGTGGCATGTGGAATCACTGCCGGTGGGCGCGTGCGACACCGCGGTGTCCGGCCGGACTGGTCGGCGGCCGCGGTGGGTGTCGGGACTGTCCTGCCAGCCCGTATTTTCCCCTTAGCTAAATAATCTCGGGTCTAAATTGTCGAGGTAAAAATTAGCAGCAGAATTATTGTCGTCGCACAACAACCGGTCGTGTGTGGAGGCGTCCACGCGTCGACTCGCGTCGGCAACTCGACCATGACAGGAGACACGCCAGCGGACGCAGACGGGGCCGAGACCGGTGCCGAAACCGAGCACCAGCGGGCGGCGCGAGTCGTCGACCAGTACCTCGACCCGGACGCCGAGGTGAGCGAGGCGACACTCCGCGACCACCTGCAGCGAGTGGTCGGCGGCGACCTGGTCGCGCTGAGCGCCGACGGCGGAGAAATCGTCGTCACCGTGGAGTTCCCGGGCGGCGACGACACCGACCCCGTTCGGCGCGTGTACTCCGTCCACCGGTGGGTCGACCTGGACGGCCGGCCGGAACTGCACTGGTCGTACCTCGGACACCACCAGTGACGGACCGCGGGCCTGCGGGCGCCGCAGACGCCAATTTTCAGGAGCGCGCCCGGAGTCGGCGCCGACCGAAGTCCGCGAGGAGGCCCGCGAAGAACGCGACGCCGACGCCGGCGAACAGGCCGCCGGCGCCGACGCCGACGGTGAGCGCGTACTGGTCGGTGTCGAGGCTGGTGTGCGCAAGCTGGGCGGCGACGGCGGCGAGGACGACGCCGAGCATCGCCATCGGGAACGCGGCGACGACGCCGACGGCGACGACGGCCGCGAGGACGTAGAGGACGCCGAGGACGGCGTTCGCGGCGGCGGTGCGTGCGCCGAACGCGTACTTGCCGGCGACGCCGCCGCTGCCGTGACACATCGGTATCGCGCCCAGCGGCACCGCGAGCAAGTTCATCACGCCCATGCTGGCGGCGAGGTCGTCGGCGGTGGCGTCGGCGGCGAAGTACTCGTCGAGCAGCAGCGCCGTCGCAACGGCGGCGTTCCCGACGGACATCGCCAGTTGGCCGACGGCGGCCTCGACGGTGGCGGCGTCGAGGAGCGCCGCCGTCGACGGAATCGCGAGCGAGAACGCCGGCACCGAGGGCGTGACGCCGCCGACGTCGACGAGCGCGATTGCGGCGCCGGCGGCGACCACGGCGAGCGCGCTCGCGCGGACGGATACGACGGCGACGGCGAGCGCGACGAGGACGGCGACGCCCGCGAGCGCGGGGTCGTTCGCGCCGAGGCCGACGGCCGTCTCGAAGAGCACGAGCGCGACCGCCAGTTGGACGCCGCGGACGACCGCCTGACTGACGAGGTGGTCGATGCTGTCGAGCAGGCCGGTCGCGCCGACGACCAGGAGGACGGCGCCGACGAGCAGGCCGGCGGCGGCGAGTCCGCTGGCGGACAGCGACCCGGCGATTGCGAGCGCCGCCAGCGCCTTCATCGGTTCGACGGACACCGGGACGCCGTAGTAGGCGCCCCAGACCACTTGCGCGACGCCGAACCAGACGAGCACGGGCGCGAGCGCGACGTCCGAGAGCGCTGCGAGCGCGACGACGACGGGGACGACCGTAACCGAATCCCCTACCGCGCCAGTCACGTCTCCGGGGAGTTCGACGGGCGCAGACCAGCGGGCGACGCGCTCGGAAAACGCCATCGTGAACGGGGACGTACGCGCGCCGCAAGAACCTGACGAGTGCCCGCTAACGGTTCAATCCCGGCCGACCGCGTAACTTTTTCTGGTTACTCCTCGCTCTCGCTCGCGCGGTCGGCGTCCGACCGGCGCTTGACGTCCACCTGGTAGTGCTGGAGGATGTCGCGGCCGAGCAGAATCTGGTAGTCCATGTGCCCGCGGTCTTCCAGGGACGCTGCGACCGTGTGCCGGTCGCCAGCGACGCCGACGACGATGTCGACGACCGGTCGCGCCTTCCCGGACTTCACGCTCCCGGAGCGGACTTTCGTCATGGACTTGATTGGGCCGGCGCCGATGTCCGCGGCGAGGCGCGTGTCGATGCTCGTCCGGGACGCGCCCGTGTCGGACTTCGCGACGACGCGCTCGGTGCC
>JBDGQF010000092.1:0-6039 GCA_042219255.1 Halobacterium sp.
CTCTACGACCGCGGCTACATCGAGGGCGACCCGCCGCGGCCGACGACGCTCGCGAAGGCCGTCGTGGAGGCCGCCGAGGAGTACGCCGACCTCGTGGTGAGCGAGCAGATGACGAGCGAACTGGAGGCGGACATGACCGCCATCGCGGACGGCGGGAAGACGCTCGGCGAGGTCACCGAGGAGTCACGGGAGATGCTCGACCGCGTGTTCGACGAACTCACGGACTCGCGGAACGAGATTGGCGAACACCTCCGGGACTCCCTGAAGGCGGACAAGACCCTGGGGCCGTGTCCGGACTGCGGCGACACGCTGTTGGTGCGGCGCTCGCGCACCGGGTCGTACTTCGTGGGCTGTGACGGCTATCCGGAGTGCCGGTTCACGCTGCCGTTGCCGTCGACGGGCGAACCGCTCGTGCTGGAGGAGGAGTGCGACGAGCACGGCCTCCACGAGGTGAAGATGCTCGCGGGCCGGGACACGTTCGTGCACGGCTGTCCGCTGTGTGCGGCGGAGGAGGCCGAGGAGAGCGAAGACCGCGTCATCGGCGCGTGTCCGGAGTGCGGCGCCGAACACGGCGGCGAACTCGCCATCAAACAGCTCCAGACGGGGAGCCGGCTCGTGGGCTGTACGCGGTATCCGGACTGCGAGTACTCGCTACCGTTGCCGCGCCGCGGCGACATCGAGGTGACCGACGAGTACTGCGACGAACACGACCTCCCGGAACTCGTCGTCCACGACGAAGGCGACGACGAGCCGTGGGAGCTCGGCTGCCCAATCTGTAACTACGAGGAGTACCAGGAGCGCCAGAGCCAGCGCGGCCTGGAGGCGCTGGACGGCATCGGGCCAGCGACGGCGGAGAAACTGGAGGACGCGGGCATCGAGACCGTCGGCGAGTTGGCGTCCGCGGACGCGCAAGCGGTCGCCGAGGACGTCTCCGGCGTCAGCGAGGAGAACGTCCGCGAGTGGCAGGCGCAGGCGGACTGAGAGAAGGAGTGGTCGGCCGCGCGGTCAGGCTTCTCTGATGTCGGTGCTCCCGCACGCGGGACAGTTCGGGCGGCGGCGCTCGTAGCGCGCGGTGCAGAGCCCACACTCGAACTCCCGCTCCGCCGAGTTGGTGAGGCGCTCGCGGAGCCGTTGCACGACATCCATGTCAAATACTACCACGCGATCCAGTCGTAAATAGATTGTGGGAGTGTCCGCACTCAACGCATCTCAGTTGCTCAATATACGTATATACTCCTATACTACTGTACGTTCGTTTGGTTTTGAATCGATTTATCGGGGCGCTTGAATACTCCGGCTCCGGGCCAGCGGTGCATCCGGTCGGCGCGGTGGCCGCGCGGCGAAGCGGGTAAGTGGACGCCCGCGTAACCCTCACTCGTGCGTCTCGACGACTACATCGAGGGACTCCAGCCGGACGAGGACGCCAGGCGCCGCCAGCTAGCCGGCAAGAAGTCCTACGAGATACTGGAGTACCTCGACGACGTCGAGTCCGGGTTCGAGTCCGCCGTGCAGGGCGACTCGCTGGTCGGCGCCACCGCGCCCTCGGTGTTCGTCGGGCGGTCGTCGTACCCGAACGTCTCCGCCGGCATCCTCTCACCGGTCGCCGGCGACGCCGACCCCGAGGAGTTCGCGACCAGCGGCGAGTGGTACCAGCAGGGCCTCGACATCGACAACGTCCTCCAGTACCGTACGGGCCTCCTGAACTCGCGGCGCTCCGCGAGCGTGAACGTCCACGACGTCTGGGACGGCTTCGTCGGCACGCAGCGAGAGGTCGCGATGGCAGACCGGCCAGTCGACGTCGAAATCGGGCTCTCCGATACGCCGGACTTCGACCCCGACGAGTACACCAACCCCGTCGCGAACGCGCCTTCCGGCCCGAACGCGACCGCGGAGTCCGCCGACCTCACCGAGAACCCCCACGTGCCGCGGTACGTCGAGAAGACCCTGGAGGACGACGACTGGGCCGCAGAGGGCGCGATTACGTACCTCTACCGGAGGGGCCTGGACGTCTACGACATCAACCGCGTGCTCTCGGTAGGCGCGCTCGGGCAGGCCCAGCACCGCCGCCTCGTGCCGACGAGGTGGTCGATTACCGCCGTCGACGACACAGTCGGCCAGTTCCTCCGCGGGAAGATACGCGACAACCCGAGCGTCGACCGCGTCACTGTCCACGTCAACGAGTACATGGGCAACCGGTACTGGGTGGTGCTGGCGCCCGGCCAGTGGGAGTACGAACTCGTGGAGATGAAGGCGCCGGGCAGCATCTGGAACCCAGACCCGGCGGGCGACATCTGGATGGCGTCGGCGAGCGAGGGCTACGAGGGCCGCACCGGCTACGTCGACGAGACGGCGGGCGCGTACTACGCCGCTCGCCTCGGCGTGCTAGAACATCTCGACCAGGTCGGCCGGCAGGCGAAGGCGCTCGTCCTCCGCGAGGTCAGCGACGACTACTGGGCGCCCGTCGGCGTCTGGCAAGTCCGCGAGAGCGTGCGCAACGCCTTCGACTCGGAGCCAGGGCAGGCCGAGACGTTCCACGGCGCCGTCCGCGAAGTCGCCGACCACCTCCCCGTCTCGCTTTCCGACCTGCGGCGGAAGTCCAGCATGGTCGCTGGCGTCCAGAGCGACCTCTCCTCGTTCACGTAGCCCTCGTCGGCTGACCGATGGGCGTTCCGGGAACGTGAAAACCGACTGGGAGGTTTATCCGCGTGGTCGGCGTACGCCCGCACATGGTTCCCGCAGCACTCAGCGGACTCCCGGGCGGCATGGAACTCGCGGTGATGGCGTCGATGCTCGTCCTGTTCGCCGGCTTCGTGTTCGCCGTCGTCGCCGGCGGCCGGCGACTCTTCGGCGACGGCGCGAGCGAACGACGAGTCGAAGAACTCGAATCCCGGGTCGACGAACTGGAAGCCGAAGTCACAGACGACGGTAGCGACGACGCCGCGTGAGTCGACGGTGCTGTCGCGACACCGCCGCAGGAGTCGGCGGTGCTGTCGCGACGACGCCGCGTGAGTCGGCGGTGCTGTCGCGACGACGCCGCAGAACCCCCATCAGGCGCCCAACTGGTCGCTCGTGACGCCGGCGTGCCCAGTCCCCGGCCTTTTTCGCGCGCGGTGACCAAGCGACGGGTATGAGTTCGGTTACCGCCGGTCGGCCGCGCCTGCGTGCAGTCCTCGTCGCGTTCGGCGTCGCGCTCCTCGGGTTCGTGCTCGCGCTCCCCGCGGGGTTCGTCGTCGCGAACGTCTACACCGCCGTCACCGGCAGCGAAATCGGTGACGTCGCCGCGCTCGGCATCTCCATGGTGTCCCTCCAGGGCATCGCGTTCCCCGCGACGGCGTGGCTGTACATCCGCCGCCGCGGCCTCACGTGGGACTACGTGCCGGCCTCGGTTCCAGACCTCTCGGACGCGAAGTACGTCGTCGGCGCGTACGTCACCGCGTTCGCCGCTATCTACGTCATCAGCGTGATTCTCACGCTTACGTCCACGGAAGCCGCGTCGAACACGGGCGCACAGACCGCCCTCCAGAACCCCGGCATCATCCCCTACCTCATCCCGCTCCAGCTGTTGCTCATCGGATCGGGCGAGGAACTCCTGTTCCGCGGCATCATCCAGGGCCGCCTCCGCGAGCGCTTCGACGCGTGGCCGGCCATCATCATCGCGTCGCTGGCGTTCGCGCCCGCGCACTTGCTCGCGCTCTCCGGCGGCCCCACCGCCGTCGTCGTCTCCATCGGTGTACTGTTCGTGCCGAGCGTCCTCTTCGGCTACATCTACGAGAAGACCGGGAACATCGTCGTCCCCGCGCTCACGCACGGCCTCTACAACGGCACGCTGTTCACGCTCATGTACGTCGTCGTGAAGTACGGGCCGGAGTCGGCGACCGAGAGCGCCGCGCTGCTCGGCCTGTAAGCCGCCGTGCCGTCAGGCCGCGTCGAGGTTCGCGAACGCCTCGTCGACGTACTCGCCGGTCTCCGCGACGATGTCCGCCCACTCGTCGTCGTCCGGCGCCATCCCGACGAGGCGCGCGATGCGCATGATTGAGACGTGGTAGACGCGCTGCCGGCCCGGCTCTTCCTGCCAGACGACGACGTTACACGGGAACAGGCCGCCGATTCGCTTCCCACTCGCGTCCAGCGCCTTGTCCGCGACCTGGGGGTTGCACGCGCCCAGCACGTAGTAGGGGTCGCGGTCGGCGTCTACCTTCTCGTTCAGGAGTTCCGACGGCGAGAACTCCACGGGGAACCCGAACCCGGCGTCAGCGAACGCCTCGCGCACGTGCTCGACGGCTTCCTCGTGGTCCATCGCGAGAACGGCCTGCTCTTCGCCGTACTCCTCGGGGTCGATGTCCGACGGGTCGATTGGCAGCATGGCAGAGACTGGGACGGCAGAGAAAATAAAGCCCGGCGGGACTCCCGGGGTCGCGGCGCGTTACTCGGTCGGGACGGGGCCGGTGCCGACGGCGTCGCGGACGGCGTCCTCGAACTCGCGGCGCGTCTCGAAGTACGGGACGTCGACGTCCTCGAGGACGTCGGCGAGGCGCTGCGGGCCGTCGGGCGTCCGGATGACAGAGTCGCCTTCCTTCCGGACGACCTCGCTCTTCTGCTGGGCCCACGTCAGTCGGGACGCCACGCGCGCCAGCGGCGCCCCCTCGACGGACTCGCCCTCGCCGAGTTCGACGGCGGGTACCTCCTCCTCGTCGTTGTCGTCGCTCATACACGGCGGTTCGTGGGGGCGTGGATTCAAGCTTTCGAAGGAAGCGTGGCCGACCGTAGGGAGGCCACGTTGTGGCGAGCGGGGAGCGTAGCGACCCGCGAGCAGCGTGCTCGACCGAAAGCAGGCCACGTTGTGGCGAGCGGCGTGCCCCCTGACGGGCGGGCGCGTTGTTGCGCGTCGGGGAGTGTCTGACGTACTGTTTTTACCCTGGGCGTGTAACGGTCGCGCATGACCAGCCTGGGGGAGACCTACGACCGGCGCGCCGGGGAAGCGAGCCAGCGGCGCGTGTATCTCGGCACTGGCCTTTTCGCCGCGGGCGCACTGCTCGTGGTCGGGGGGATTCTCGCGGGCGGCACTGGCGTCCTCATCAACAACGGGTTCGGGCAGTACGAGAGCCGCGAGATTGCGGGGATTCTGGCGGGCCTGGGCGTGCCGGCGGTGTTCGTCGGCATCTTCAGCGTGCTGCCGGCGAACCGCCTCCAGCGCGCTGCTGCGGCGGTCGGTGCGGGCCTCGCGGTGCTGGGCGTGATGTTGTTCCGCGCGACGTACCCGTACCTGTACGTGCCCGGGTCTGGTGGGGTGCCGTCGCAGGGGACGCTGGCGTTCATTCTCGTGTACGCGGCGGGTATCATCACGACGTTCTGGTGTCTGTTCACGGCGGTGGCGACGTTCAAGACGCGCAATGACCCCGGTGGCACCGTGACGCTCACAGTCACGCGCGACGGCGAGACGCACACCGTGGAGGTGCCCGCAGAGAACGTCGAGTCGGCGCGCGAGAAACTCGCTTCGGGGAGTTTCGGCGGCGTGGGCGTGTTCGGCGGCGTGGAAGACCCGAAGCAGGAGACGCGCGCGAACGCGTCGCAGCCGTCGCCGTCGTCGGCGGACGGCGCGAGCGTCACGACGAGTGGTGGCGCGTCGACGGCGTCCGGGTCGGCGTCGACGCCGGAGCCGTCGCCGGGGCCCTCCGCGTCGGTGTCGGATGGTGGCGCGTCCTCGGACGACATCACGTCGCCGCTGGACGACGGCGCGGGGCCGTCCGCTGGCGGGCCGACGCCGGACAAGTACTGCGGGAACTGCACGCACTTCGAGTACGCCGACACCGGCACGGGCATGCAGCCGTACTGCGGGCTCTACGAGGAGGAGATGGACGACATGGAGGCCTGCGAGTGGTGGGAGCGCAACGACAAGTAACCGCTCTCGGCTGCCCACCGCTCCCTACAGTTCTGCGAGTCTGTTCTCGACGTCCGTCCAGTGGCTGCCGCGCCAGAAGTACTGGCCGCAGTCCGTGCAGCGCCAGACCGTGTCGGCGTCGTCGGCGACGTAGTCCGGGA
>JBDGQF010000092.1:6139-8476 GCA_042219255.1 Halobacterium sp.
GTGGCCGCACATGCGGAGGACGCGCGCGACGTCGCCGAGCATCGCGTCGAGGAGCAAGCGCACGGCGGCCACTCAGTGTAGGAAGTCGCGGACGCCGTCGGCGTCGCGGGCGTTCAGGACGTCGCTCGCTTCCGCCCAGCCGCGTCGTGCGGTGTGGACGCCGTACTCGACGTGGTCGTACTCGCTGGCGGAGTGGGCGTCCGTGTCGATGGCGATGGTGGCGCCGGCTTCGACGGCGGTCTGGACGATGCTCCCCCAGAGGTCGAGGCGGTGGGGGTTGCTGTTGATTTCGAGCGCGGTGCCGGCGTCCGCGGCGGCCGCCGCGAGCGCGTCCGGGTCGAACTCCATCGCGGGACGGTCGTTGATGAGGCGGCCGGAGAGGTGGCCGAGGATGTCGACGTGCGGGTGTTCGACGGCGGCGACGAGGCGGTCGGTCTGGTCGCCGCCGTCCTCGCCGAGCCCGCTGTGCGGGCCGGCGACGACGACGTCGAGTTCTTCCAGCAGGTCGTCGCTGGTCTCCACGAGGCTGCCGTCCTCGTCGACGTTCACTTCGACGCCGTGGAAGACGTCGATGTCGACGGCGTCCCGTGCCGCCTCGATTTCGTCCACTTGTTCGCGGAGGTCGGCGTCCGAGAGCCCGGTGTCGCCGAACACGCCCGGGCCTTCGGCGTGGTCGGTGATGGCGACGTAGTCGTGGCCGAACTCCGCGGCGGCCTCGACCATCTCGCGGACGCTGAGGTCGGCGTCCGACCAGTCCGTGTGCGCGTGCAGGTCGCCGTGCACGTCGCCCTCCTCGACGAGGTCTGGGAGGTCGTCGTCGATGGCTGCGTCGACCTCACCGCGGTCTTCGCGCAGTTCTGGCGGAATCCACGGCAGGCCGAGCGCGTCGTAGACGGCTTCCTCGGTCTCGCTGGCGAGACGGTCGCCGACGCGCTGGCCGGCCTCGGCGTCCTCGACGTCACTCACGTCGAAGACGCCGTACTCGTTGACCTTCTTCCCCTGGCTGATGGCGTGGTTGCGGAGCGCGATGTTGTGGTCTTTGCTCCCCGTGAAGTACTGCAGCGCGGCGCCGAACTCCTCGTCGACGACGACGCGCAGGTCGATTCGGAGGTCGTTCATGCGGACGCTCGTCTTCGTCGGCCCGAGGTCGAGCGTCTCGTCGACGCGGCCCCACTCGGTGAGCGCTTCGCCGACGGACTCGCCGGCGTCGCTGGCGACGAGGACGTCCACGTCGCCGATGGTCTCCCGCCAGCGCCGCGTCGACCCAGCGATTTCCACGCGCTCGACGTCCGCGACGTCCGCGAGGAACTCCCGGACGTCGTCGGCGATGGGGCGGCCGTCCCCGAGCAGTTCGCGCTCCTGGGCCTGGCGCGCGAACCCGATGTGGTCGAGGATGTTCTGCTCGGTCTTCGGCCCGAACCCCTCCACGTCCTGAATCCGGCCGGCGCGCGCCGCGTCCTCCAGGTCGTCCAGCGTCTGCACGCCGAGCGCGTCGTAGAGCTT
Source organism: Halobacterium sp. (assembly GCA_042219255.1). Classification (GTDB taxonomy): domain Archaea; phylum Halobacteriota; class Halobacteria; order Halobacteriales; family Halobacteriaceae; genus Halobacterium. Next base: position 7,643 of record JBDGQF010000092.1, read on the forward strand.
CTTGACGGTCTTCGGGCCGACGCCCTCCACGGCCGTCAACTCCGCCATCTCCACGGGCAGCTTCTCGCGCTCCGCTTCCAGCTCCTCGATTTCGCCGGTCTCGACGTACTCCACGACCTTCGACGCGATGGACTCGCCGACCGCGTCGATTTCCTGGACGGCGTCGCTGCCCTCCGCGGCGAGGTCTTCGATTGCCTCCGGGTAGTCCCGGATGTTCGACGCCGCCCGCCGGTACGTGTTCGGCTTGTAGCCGACGTCCTGGGCTTCCAGCAGGTCGGCGTACTCTTCCAGGACGCTCGCGACCTCCTTGTTCCGACTCATCGCCGACCACCCGCGCTCGTGCGTCCGTCGCTCCCCGTCATCGTTTGATGCCCTCGTTGTCGTCGTGGCCGAGCGCCTCCTTCAGGAACGAGAACCACCGCTTCTTGTCCGCGCGCTCGCTCGCCTCGATTTCCGCCTCCAGGTCCGTAGTGCCCAGCGACTCCAGGGCGTTGAGCGCGCGCTCGATGCCGACGATGGCCTCCACAATATTCTCGCCCTCCTCGCGGGAGATGTCGCCGTCTTCGAGGCGCTGGCGGCGCTGCAACCGCTCGCGCCGCAACAGCTTCTTCGCCTCTTCGACGTCCTCGCGGCGGTCGGCCGGCACGCTGTCCGCGCGCTTCACCTCGAAGACGAACTCGCGCAACGCGAACTCCTCGCCCTGCAGGTCGATGCTGTCCGGGATTGACGCGCCGACGGTCGCGCCCTCCCGGTCGACCCGTTCGAGGAGTTGCTTCCGCTCGAATTCGCGCATACACTCCCTACCGGTGGCTCCCGCAAAAGCCCCCCGGCTGT
>JBDGQF010000012.1:0-8459 GCA_042219255.1 Halobacterium sp.
GCATGGCTAAATCGGACTCCGATAGCAATGGCCTCCGGCAGGATCAACCGGAATTTTGCTGGGGTATACTCCCCAGCGACCAGAACTAAAAGTCCTGGTTTGGCGGGAACACAGATGTGTTCCTCAAAGTCACGACGAATCGTCGTGACCAGTTGGATGTCACCAAACCATCAAGGCTAACATCAGATCCCATCTGTACGGAAGACCGCAGGGGTGGAATCCTCATTCCTTCGGACTTGAGTGTAGTCCGCGATGGGCTATAAACCCATCGGACTTCACTCAGCCCGAGACGACGTTCGCATTTCTTCCAACGCCCCGTTATTACTTAAGGGCATCGAACCACGCTCGTGAGAGCAGTGGTCGACGCCACCAACGGGAGCCGGAATCATGCGTCAGTCGCCCGGAGAGACCCGGACGACCTCATTGTCGTTCGCATTATTCCGAATGACCCGTTATTACTTAAGGGCATCGAACCGCGCTCGTGAGAGCAACGGTCGACGCCACCAACGGAGGCCGGAATCATGCGTCAGTCGCCCGGAGAGACCCAGACGACCTCATTGTCGTTCGCATTATTCCGAATGACCCGTTATTACTTAAGGGCATCGAACCGCGCTCGTGAGAGCAACGGTCGACGCCAGACCGGGACGTCGAAAGCATGCATCAGCCACCCGGGGAACCCGAGTGGCCTCATCGTCGTTCGCATTCTTTCGAAGTGCCCGGTATCACTTAAGGGCGTCGAACCAGACTCGCCGAAGGCGAGGGGTTCGACGCCGGGGCGTGGAAGCGTCAATCAGTGGCGTCGGGTACACCGAGCCACCTCACGTCGTTCGCATCTCATCCGAGTGCCGGGTTACGTAAAACCCCATCGAACCGGGGCCGCTTCGACACGACACCGCATACCAGAATCCGGGGCACGCGCGGCGATGTCACTCCGGAGTCGAGGTGCAGCGTGGGAGGAGGTCGGCCGGTCGTCCCGCGCGAGTGCGTGCGGTCGGGCCGAGTGGTGCCCACGCGGCCGTCACTAGTCGGGTCGTGGACTAAGCACTTGCGTGTCGTCGTGCGCGCGAAGAAAGGTGTGAGCAGCCGTCGGGATTACTCTTCGATGTGCTCGATGCCCTGTTTGGAGACGTTCGCTTTGGTAATCTCGCCGGGCATCCAGTCGGGGCTGTCGTCCGGGGCTTCTTCCTCCCAGGCCCAGGCCTCGTAGATGTGTACCTTGTCTGTGCCCTTCTCGCGGAGTTTGACGTCGTGGCGGTCGGCGTCCTCCTCGCTGTCCCCGACGTCGTCGAGGCGACGGGCGGCCTTGAGCGCCGCCTGCCGGGGTGTGTTACCGCTGAAGACACTCGATTCGTCGTCGTCCTCTCGGAGCGCGAAGTTGCGCTTGCCGTCCTCACGTACCATGGTTTTGCTCCATGCTATGGCAACACAAGGGTGTGTGATAAATATATCGCCGATTTTGCCGGTAGTTTTAACTGGCAACCGGAGTCGTTCGGGGAAAGCGGCGGGGCGGACGGGCGGCTGTCCCGCGGGACGGCCACCGGATTCCGGCGCGGCGACGTCCGTGCGGGCGGCCGACTCGTCGGAAGAACTTAAGTACGGCGTGCGCCGAACGACAACGTAGACACCCGCGATGGTCCGCAAGAAGACGCTCAGCCCGAGTGGCGCGAAAGGCGAGGACGGCGAGTACCACAACGCCCACGTGAATCTCCACGAGGACGAACTGTCGGTCGCCGGCCTCGACATCGGCGACGAAGTCTTCGTCAGGGTCCGCGAGGACAAGATTATCATCCAGAAAGCCGACCAGGACGACGTCGAGCACGACTTCTAGTCCGGAATGTACCAGGTGCTCAAGCCGCTGTTGTTCCGGTTGCCGCCCGAGACCGCCCACGAGGCGACGAGTTCGCTGTTGCGTGCCGCACAGTGGGCGAACGTAGACCGCGCGTACGCGGGACACTTCCGCGTGGACGACGACAGACTGGCGGTGGAGGCGTTCGGGCAGTCGTTCCCGAACCCTGTCGGGGTGGCCGCGGGGTTCGACAAGAACGCGGAGATGCCGCGCGCGCTCGCGGGACTGGGGTTCGGGCACGTGGAGGTCGGTGCCGTGACCGCCGAGCGCCAGCCGGGGAACCCGAAGCCGCGGTTGTTCCGGTTGCGTGAGGACGACGCGCTCGTGAACCGGATGGGGTTCAACAACGAGGGCGCAGACGAAATCGGGCGACGGCTCGACGGCCAGCGGTTGCCCGACGTCCCGGTGGGCGTGAACATCGGGAAGTCGAAGGTGACGCCGCTGACGGACGCGCCCGGCGACTACCGGTACACGTACGAGCGCGTGGCGGACGCGGGCGATTACTTCGTGGTGAACGTCTCGAGCCCGAACACGCCGGGACTCCGCGAACTCCAGGACCGCGAGCAGTTGGCGGCGATTCTGTCTGAGTTGCAGGACGCGGGCGCGGCGCCGTTGCTCGTGAAGCTCTCTCCCGACTTGCACCGCGAGGCCGTCGTGGACGCCGTGGAGCTGGCGAACGAACTGGGCCTGGACGGCCTCATCGCGACGAACACGACGACCGAGCGCCCGGACTCGTTGTCGAGTCCACAGGCCGCGGAGACAGGCGGGCTCTCCGGGCGGCCCATTCGCGAGCGCGCGACCGACCAGGTGCGGTTCGTCGCGGAGCGCACCGACCTGCCCGTGGTGGGCGTCGGTGGCGTGTTCACGGCGGAGGACGCGTACGAGAAGATCCGCGCGGGCGCGTCCGTAGTGCAACTGTACACGGGGCTAGTCTACCGCGGCCCGAGTATCGCGAAGGAAATCAACGAGGGGTTGCTGGCGTTGCTGGAGCGGGACGGGTTCGGTGACGTGACCGAGGCCGTCGGCGCAGACCTCTAACGGGGCGGCGACGGTGGAAGGTGAGGAGGAGCGCGGACGGAGACGGTGTGACCCGAAGAAGATTGCGGGCGGAGACCGCTATTCTATCGGAGTGCGTCGAGTTCGAACTCGAAGCCGGCGACCGGGACTTCAACGTCGTGGTCGACGATGACCGCGGGGTGGAGTTCGCCGATGACGCCGACGTCCTCGCCGTCGACGACCACGCTGGCAGTGCGGCCGTCGATGAACGACGGGTGGGTCGTGGCAGGGGTTTCGAGGTCGGCGTCGAACTCGTCGCAGAGCGCGGCGAGGCGCGCTTTGGCGTCCTCGTAGGACGCGTCGTGGTCGGCGACGACGGCGGCGACGGTGCGGCGTTCGGCGACGCCGGTCTCCGTGGAGTCGTCGACGTGCGCGGCGAACCCGATTTCGGCGAGATTCTGGGGGTACGACCGGTGCGTGTTGTTCTCGAGGACGGCGACGAGGGACGGCAGCGCCCACGTGCGGAGGATGGTGAAGTCCTCGCTGTACGGCTCCGAGATGGTCGCCGGCGGCTGGTAGCCGACGGCGTCGCCGGCGTCGAGGGCGGCGTCCTCGCCGGGGCGCGGGAGCCGCATCCGGTCGAAGTTGTCCGTCTCGCTGGTCATGTTGAAGTTCAGGAGGTCTTCGAACCCGACGCCGACGAGCGTGCGGCGCGCGGCGGCTTCCAGCCGCGAGGTCTCCGTGCGGCCGCCGATGGTGGAGACGTCCGGGTACCGGGGCACCAGATTGTTGAACCCGTACGCGCGCCCGATGTCGTCGACGATGTCGACGGGGTGGAGGACGTCGACGCGGTACGGCGGAACGTCGACGCGGTACGTGAGTTCGTCGCCGCCCTCTGGTTCAGCGTTTAGGCCCGCCCGTTCGGCGAGGTCGACCACGTCGTCGGGGTCGAGGTCGATGCCGAGCAGGGTCTCGATGCGGTCGTGGGCGACCTGTTTCTGGCGGACGTCGAAGTCCGGGCGCACCAGTTCGGTGTCCCGGTCGGCGTACTCGACCGTGACGTCCTCGATGGTGGCGCCGCGCGCGTCGAGCGCGTAGCAGATGATGGCGCACATCCGGTCGATGGTCCACTGGTCGGTGCCGGTGAGTTCGACGAACAGTTCTCGTGAGTCGGTGGACACCTCGGTGCGGCGGCCGTTGATGACCGGCGGGAAGCTGAACAGCCCGATGTCGTCGTAGATGGCGGGGTAGGTGTCGTAGTCCGCGAGCAGGTCGGCGAACTTCTCGCCCGTGGGGTGTTCGGTGAGGACTTCCTCGGGCGTGCGTTCGGCGTCGTCGTCGAGGGGGACGAACGTGTCGCCGTCGGGGTCGATGCCGGTGTACGTGATGGACTTGCCGGCGGCGCCCTCGTCGGCGTCGATGGCTTCACCCTTGAGCATCGTGAGGTCGTGGATGCCGATGGCGCCTTTCGCGCGCTTGCGGCCCATCGTCGCGTGCAGTTTCTCCTGGAGCTGGATGAGCGAGTCGAGGGCGTCCTCGTCGAGGTCGACGCCGCGGACGACGGCGCCCGTGACGTACGGCCGTTCGTCGGGGACGTCCTCGACGCGAATCGTCCAGTCGGGGCTGTTCGTCTCGGGGACGTAGACGCCGCGGGTGTCGCCGTAGTGGTAGCGCAGCGAGCGCGCGATGCCTTCGACGGAGAGGCGGTCGAGGCGGTCGGCTTCGAACTCGAGTTTGAACTCGCCGTCCTCGGTCTCGCCTTCGTACTCGATGCCGAGGCCGAAGAGGTCGTCTTTGAGTTCGTCGTCGCTCTTCTCGCGGTGGCCGGTGAGCGCGCGGAGTTCGTCGGGGTCGACGTCGACGACGGGCATCAGTACACCACCTCCGCGTCCCGCAGGAATTCGAGGTCACACAGCGTCCCGTGGACGTCCCGGATGTCCTCGAAGCCGGTGACGAGCATCAGGAGGCGTTCGAGCGCGAGCCCCCACGCCATGACGTCGGCGTCGACGCCGAGCGGTTCGAGCATCTCCGGCCGGAAGATGCCGGAGTTCCCGATTTCGATGAGTTCGCCGGTCTCCGGGTGGCGGCCGAACAGCTCGAAGCTCGGCTCCGTGTAGGGGTTGTACGTGGGCTTGAATTCGAGGTCGGTGATGCCGAACTGGCTGTAGAACTCGCGGAACGTCCCCATGAGGTCGCGCACGGAGAGGTCGTCGGCCATCACCCAGCCCTCGATCTGGAAGAATTCGAGGAGGTGGGTGGCGTCGAGGGTGTCGTTCCGGTAGGCTTTCTCGACGCTGAAGTACCGCTGTGGTGGCTCGACGTCCTCGCCGGCGACGCCGGAGAGGTAGCGCGCGGTGAGGCTCGTGGTGTGGCCGCGGAGCGCGAGCGCGAGCGCGAAGTCCTCGTCCCACGGCGAGTGGTAGCCGTCGCCGTGGTCGCCGACGCCCTCGCGGTGCGCGCGTTCGACGCGCTCGACGAGGTCGTCCGGGAGGGAGTCGATTTGCTCTGGCTGGTCGAGCGCGAACCGGTCCCAGTGGTTGCGCGCGGGGTGGTCTTGGGGCATGAACAGGCAGTCGTTGATGTAGAAGTCCGCGTCGACGTGCGGGCCGTCCATCTCCTGGAACCCCATTCCGACGAGGACGTCCTTCACGCGCTCGGCGGCCTGCCGGAGCACGTGGGTCTTCCCTGGCTGGTACTCGCCGGCGTCGGCTTCGACGTTGTAGTCCGCGAACTCGGCGTCGCGCCACTCGCCGGACGCGAGCATGTCCGGGGTGAGCTGGCCGACTTCTTCGGCGGCCTCGACGCCCGCCATCAGTTCCGTGACGCCGGCCTCCGTCAGGAGCACCGACCGGACGGTGCGTTCGGTGACGGCGACGAGGTCGCGGCGCTCCAGTTGGGCGAGCACGTCGGCGTCCTCGACGGTGCCGCCGTCGGCGAGCGTTTCGAGCGCGGCGGCCTCGGCGTCCTCGCTTGGGTCGGCGTCCGGGTCAGCCGAAAGGTCGCCGTTCTCGATGTCGCCGTAGCCTTTGCGGGCGTAGTTCGACAGCGCGATGTCGACCTGCGGGCCTTCCAGCCCCGAAGCGCCGATGACTTCGCCCATCGACACGGGTTCCTCGTCAGCGCCGAGTTCGACGGCGGCCTCGTACAGGCGGACTTCCGGCAGTCCGTCGTCGGCGTACTCGCGGCCTTCGTCGGTGAGTTCGACCTCTTCTTCGACTTCTTCGACGACGTCGACGAGGCCGGCGTCCTCGAGTTCGAACGCCGCGCCCGTCACCGTCTCCGGCGGCCGCTCCGTCTCGGCCGCGAGGTCGGCGATGCGTCTGGATTCGTCGGCGCTCGCCGCTTCGAGCACCGCGACCTGCTGTGGTGGTAGTTGCATTGTGCGTAGGGGTGTGTGGCAGTCAGTTATCCGTTGTGCTCCGCGCCCGAACGGGCGGTTTCGGCCGCCTCCCGGTTCTCACCGGACTGCGGCGTCCACCGGCCGTTCAGGCCGAAAAGAAGCCAGACCCCAGGGTCGTGGCTGGCTGGCGCGCGCTCCGACCGGCGTGGGGTCTGGACGCCATGTGCGGTGGGACGACGCGGCGCGGCAAAAACGTTCCGTCAGCGGTCGACTCGCGTCCCCCTGAGACCTTCAGGCGCGCGCGGAGTCGAGGTTGATGTCGAGGTCGTCCAGGACGTCCCGGGCTTCCTCGCGTTTCTCCTGGTGGTCGTCGAGGAACTCCGCCATGAGTTCGGCGGCCTCCTCCTTGCACCCGCCGCAGAGCCGGTCGCCGCCCGCGCACTCGTCGTAGACGCGTTCGGCGAACTCGTCGTCGTCGCCGGCGAGCAGGTACGCGTACAGTTCGTAGACGGGGCACTTGTCGGGTTCGCCGCCGAGTTCGCGCTGTTTCTCCGCGGTCTCGCGGCCGCCCGTCGTCGCCGCCTTCACCTTGTCGTAGCCGTCCTGTGGGTCGTCGAGGAGGCTGATGTGGCTGGCGGGCACCGACGACGACATCTTCCCGCCCGTGAGCCCGGTCATGAAGCGGTGGTAGATGGAGGAAGGCGGCACGAAGCCGTAGCCGCCGTGGTCGACTTCGACGGCGAGCGCGAGGTCTTCGGCGGTCTCGCGGTCGAGTTCGAACGCGTCGACGTGACCCTCGAAGACGCGTTTCTCGCCGCGGATTTCGTCGATGAGCGCTTCGAAGGCTTCGTCGGTCGCCTGCCGGTCGAAAAAGCGGATACGCGGCCGGAGCGGCTCCATGCCGGCGTTGTCGAGTTTCTCCACGACGCCCGCGACGACGTCGTCGTCGAACGGCTCGGCGAGCCCTGGGTCGTCACGGAGGTAGTCGGCTGCTTCACCGCAGCGCGGCGACCCGTGGTCGTCGGCGTACTCCTCGCGCGCCTCGTAGGTCGCGGCGACCAGCGGGCGCTCGTCGTCGTCGAACGCGACGCTGGCGTACGCCTCCGTGACCTTGAAGTAGCGCGTGCGCTCGGCGATGTCGCGCGCGAGGCGCATGTGGGGGTCCTGGTCGGGGCCGACCGGAATGACGGTCGGTTTCGACTCTTCGAGCTGGGGGTAGAGGATGTCCGCCATCTGGGTGACGACGCTCTGCATGTGGGAGACGTCCGTCTCGCCGTCGAACCCGTAGATGGCCTCGAACTCGGAGAAGCGGGCTTCGGCGCCGAGTTCGAACGCGAGGTCCTGGAGGTCGCGGTTCTCGGACTGCCGGTAGAGCGTGCCGTCGTCGGCGTCGAACCCGAGCGCGAGCAGGCTGAGGAGGTAGTCCTCGGCGTGGTCGTCGATTTCGTCCCACGTGAGGCCGCGCGCCGCGTGCGCTTCCAGGTCGGCGATGAGCGCGTACGCGTCGGCGCCCTGCTGCTGGTGCCAGATGATTTCGTCGAACACCATCTTGTGGCCGATGTGGGGGTCGCCCGTGGGCATGAACCCGGAGAGCGCGGCGAACGGGTCGTCGTTGCGCATCGCGTCCGCGACGCGCCGGTAGTCGCGGTGCCCGAAGATGATGGCGCGCCGCATCAGGTAGTGCGGGTCGGGCACTTCGTCGATGACGTCCTCGAAGGACTCGATGCCGAACTCGTCGAAGAGTTTGCGGTAGTCGGAGACGGTCGACGAGCCCCACGGGTCGAGCGCGACGCTGTCCGCGCCCGGGGCGTCCGCGTCGGCGTCGCCGTCCGCGTCGTCGGTGTCGGTCATAGTTAGGGTGTGAGTCTGCTCACGGAGCGCCAGCGAATCGTGTCCGCACTGGGGTCGTCCAGCGCAAAAACCATTCGCTTCCTGACGCCGTGGGCGAGTCGCACGTCCAGGGAGAGGTCGCGCGGCGCGAACTCGTGGCCGGCGGGGAGCGCGCGCACGAGCAGTTCGGAGTGCCCGAGGTCGTCGACGGACTCGACCTCGCTGTACGTCCGGAAGTCCGCGCCGAACTTGAACCCGGTCTTGGGCACCATGTCGGCGTCCCGGAGCGCGCGGTAAACGCGCAGGCGGCGGTCGAACCGGTCGCCTTCGCCGGCGCGCCCCTGTTCGACGACGTCCTCGACGTCCGCGTCGCCGAGGGCGAGGACGCCCTGCGCGGCGAGGTACGCGGCTTCGAGCAGCGACAACTGGAGCGCGTCGTGCTCGGCG
>JBDGQF010000315.1:0-3526 GCA_042219255.1 Halobacterium sp.
GGGGACGCGGTTGCGCCTCGACCTCTGGCACCCGAACTGCTGGGCCATCCAGGCGACCGAACGCCACCCGGGCGGCATTCTCGCGCACGCCGTCTACGACACGCCGATGAGTGGGTCGGAGACGGTCAACGGCCTGTTCACGGCGTACGGCGAGACGGAGTCGGAAGTGGAAGCGCTCATCACGGACATCGCGGAGTCGCCGCTCACGGAGGAAGTCAAGCGCCTGCAGACGCAGTTCGACACGCGCCGCCACCGCATCGCGCCGGGGAGCGTCTCACGGGAGTTCTTCCTCGAACACGACCCGGACGACATGATTTGTCCGCTCCTGCTGGAGCACGGGTTCGTGCACACGGCGCCCGGGAAAATCGAGGACGGCCGCGAGCACTGGAACGTCCGGTACGTCGGCCAACGGTCGGACATCGAGTCGGAACTGGACGCGGTGCGCGAGGAGACGGGCGCGGAAATCGAAATCGAGAGCATCGGCGCCGTCGGCGGCGACCCCTCGCAGTCGCGGCGGGTCGACCGCCTCACGCAGAACCAGCGCGAGGTGTACGAACTGGCGCGCGACGAAGGGTACTACGAGTGGCCGCGGGAGACGTCGACGCGCGAACTCGCCGACCAGCTCGACATCTCGAAGACGACGCTGCTGGAACACCTCCGGAAGGCCGAGTCGAAACTCCTCGACCCCTGACGCGGGAGCGGACGGGACGCGCGCCGGAGTCCCTACCATGGTCGGCACCCAGTATATACGCCTCTGAAGGTAGCTATACAACGTCATGTCAGACCGTAACACGTTCGACAGGCGGACGTTCCTGAAGGTCGCCGGCGGCAGTGGACTCGCCGCGACCGCTGGCTGCATCGGCCTCGGCGGAGACAGCGGCGGCGGCGAAATCGTACTCGGTCAGCCCGCCGCACTCACCGGCCAGTGGGACTTCCTCCAGCCGGGCGTCTCGAAGGCGACTGACGTCGCCATCCAGCACGTCAACGACGCCGGCGGCCCGCTCGGCCGCGAACTCTCGCTGCAGCGCCGCGACACGGGCGTCGACCCCAACGAGGCGCGCTCGGTCGTCACCCAGCTCATCGAGAACGACGACGCCGCCGCCATCCTCGGGCTGTTCTCCAGCGAAATCAACCCGCTGTGGGACTTCCTCCAGGAACAGAAGACGCCCGTCGTCACGCCGTGGCCGGGCTCCGCGTTCCTCGACACGAACGGCGGCGACCACGGCACCCCGGACGACCTCTCCGACGACGGCTGGGTGTGGCGGACGGTCATCGGCGACACCGTCCACACCACGGGCGCAGCGCTGCGCACTATGGAGCAAGGCCACGACACCATCGGCGTCGTCAACGAGACGACCGAGGGCGCGCGCTCGTGGGTCGAGGGCTTCCTCTCCGCGTACGAGGCCAACGGCGGCACCGTCGCGGAACGCGTCGAAGTCAGCCCCGGACAGTCCAGCTACCAGTCCGCGCTCGACCGCCTGTTCGAGGCGGACTTCAGCGCGTTCGCCGTGAGCATGCCCCTGGAGAACGCGACCACGCTGCTCTCGGACTGGGCGGACGGCGGGTACGGCCGGCAGCCAGTCCTCTCGGACCCGCTCGCGCAGAACGACCTCGCGAGCGCCGTCGGCGAACCCCTTAACGGCGCGTGGGCGGCCAGCCCCGGCCAGAGCGGCCCGAACTACAGCACGTTCGAGACGGCGTACAACAACGCCGAGGGCGACGCCGACATCAACGCGTGGACGCCGCCCGCGTGGGACGCCGTCAACGCAACCGCGCTCGCCATCCACCGCGCCGGCGAAGCGACCCACGACGCCATCCAGAAGAACCTCGGGCCGGTGACGCGCAGCGGCGGCACCAAGGTCGCCACCTTCGAGGAGGGCAAGAAGGCCCTCGACAACGGCGACGAAATCAACTACCAGGGCGCCGCCACGCCCGTGGACTTCACGGACTTCGGGAACGTCGTCGGCCCGGTCGTCATCAACGAAGTGCAGGGCGACCAGTTCAAGCAGGCCGACACGATTCCCGCCTCGGACATCCAGGAGTTCGTCCCAGAGGGCGAATACTGAAACATGGGGCTGGCCCAGAACGTCGTCTTCGGCCTCGTCACGGGCTCGTACATCGCCATCGCCGCCATCGGGTTCACGCTCATCTACGGCATCGTGAACATGATTAACTTCGCGTACGGCGAGTACCTCACCATCGGCGCGTTCCTCGGGCTCCTCGCCGCGGGGTCGCTCCCGCTGCCGCTCGCGGCGGTGGTCGCGATGGCGGGCGGCGGCGTCGTCAGCCTCGTCCTCGCGAAACTGTTCTTCACGCCCATCAACGACACCGGCCCCGTGCCGATGCTGTTGACGTCCATCGGCCTCGGCCTCGTCCTCCGGAACGTCATCCGCCTGGCCGCCGGCACCAGCGCGCGCCGCTTCGACACGGCGACGCAGACGTTCCGCGTCGAGGGCCTGCCGGCGCTCTCGGTCGGGTCGGTCGACCTCCTCGGGGACTTCTTCGTGACCTCGGAGTTCCTCGTCGTCATCGCGTGCGCCGTCGGCGTGTTCGCGGTGCTGCACGCGCTGCTCACGCGCACGGACGTCGGCATCGCGATGCGCGCGATGGGCGACGACGAAGACCTCGCGCGCGTCCGCGGCATCGACACCCAGTTCATCCGGAACAGCGTCTGGGTGCTCGCGGGCGTGCTCGCCGGCCTCGCCGGCGTCCTCATCGGCATCCAGACGAACGTCGAGGTCAGCACTGGGTTCAGCCACATCCTCCAGATTCTCGCCGCCGCCATCCTCGGCGGCGCCGGGAGCCCGTACGGCGCCATCGCCGGGTCGTACGTCATCGGCCTCGTCGTCGCGCTCTCGACGGCGTTCCTGCCGTCCAGCATGACGGGGTTGTCGTCGGCGATGGCGTTCCTCGTGCTCGTCGTCGTCCTGCTCGTGAAACCGAGCGGCATCGCCGGCGTGGAGGTGCGTGAAGCGTGAGCGACGACCGCCTCTCCGACGTGGACGCCGACCGCGTCGCCGTCGCCGGCGCCGCGATGGTCGTGCTCGCGCTCGCGTTCGCCGTGTCGCCGCTCACCGCGACGATTCCCGGCGACCTCACCGTGTTCGTCGAGGTCGGCATCCTGTTCGCCGTCTACGGCGTCCTCGTGCTCGGCCTCGACCTCCAGTACGGCCACACCGGCCTCGTGAACTTCGGGCACGTCGTGTTCTTCGCTGTGGGCGCGTACACGGTCGGCATCATGGCCGCCCAGGGGTCGTTCTCGGGGACGAGCCTCGGCCTGCCGTGGCCGCTCGCGCTCGCGGCCGGCGTCGTCACCGCTGGCGTCGTCGGCGCAATCGTCGGTGCGACGTCGCTGCGCTTGCGCGACGACTTCCTCGCCATCGCGACGCTCGCCGCCGCCGAAATCTTCCACAGCGTCACCGTGAACTTCCAGGGCGTCTTCGGCGGGTCGACGGGCATCCTCTCGATTCCACAGCCGCTGGCGGCCGCCGCCGGCGACTACGAGACGACGCTGCTCGTCACGCTC
>JBDGQF010000315.1:3626-8399 GCA_042219255.1 Halobacterium sp.
ACGGTGACCGTCTGGATTGGGATGCTGCTCGGCGGCGCGTCGAACCACCGCGCGGTCCTCGGCGGCCTCGCGGTCATCATGGGCCTCCGCCTGTTCTCCCGGTTCGCGAACCAGGCGGCGCCCGTCTCCTCGACGGAGTTCGCGGCCGTTCGCCTCATCGTCGTCGGGATGATTCTCATCCTCGTCATCAGGTACCGGCCGGCGGGCATCTGGGGCGACGCGAACGAACTGGGGGTGGACTCGTGACGCTGCTCGGCGTCGACGGCCTCGTCAAGGAGTTCGGCGGCCTGCGCGCGCTCGACGGCGTGGACATCGCTGTTGAGGAGGGCGAACTCGTCGGCGTGATGGGGCCGAACGGCGCCGGCAAGTCGACGTTCTTCAACTGCGTCAGCGGCGTCGTCGAACCCGACGCGGGCACCGTCGTCTTCGACGGCGAGGACGTCACGGGCGACCAGCCGGAGGAACTGGCGCGCGACGGCCTCGTGCGGACGTTCCAGCACACGCGCCAACTGGACACGATGACCGTCCGGGAGAACGTCCGCCTCGCCGCGCCCGACCAGCCGGGCGAACGCACGGTCCCGGCGCTCCTCCGCACGGGCGAGATGCAGTCCGTGGAAGCGGACGTCGCCGAGCGCGCGGACGAACTCATCGAGGCGTTCGAACTCGACCACCTCGCCGACGAGTACGCCAGCAGTCTCTCCGGCGGCCAGCGCAAACTCCTCGAACTGGCGCGCGTGCTGATGCTCGACCCAGACCTCCTGTTGCTGGACGAACCGTTCGCGGGCGTCAACCCGACGCTCACGAACGACATCGCCGACTGCATCCAGTCCCTCAACGACGACGGCATGACCGTCGTGGTCATCGAGCACGAACTGGAGACGCTGACCGCGCTCGTCGACCGCCTCGTCGTCCTCGAACAGGGCAGCGTGCTCGTGGACGGCGACCCGGAGACCGTACTGCAGGACGAACGCGTCATCGACGCCTACCTCGGAGAGTGACAATGCAGGCACCACACGCAACCGACGACACGCAGTACAGCGCCGGACGCGGCGCGCGCCGCCACACCGACACCAGCGCGCGCACGGAGGTGAGTCGATGACCCTCCTGGACGTCGACAGCCTCGACGCCGGCTACGGCGACCTCCAGGTGTTGTTCGACGTCGACCTGGCGGTCGACGACGGCGAGTACGTCACCATCGTCGGCCCGAACGGCGCCGGCAAGTCCACCGCGATGAAGGCGGTGTTCGGCCTCGCCGACCGCCAGGGCGGCACCATCACGTTCGACGGCCGGGACATCACCGACCTGCCGCCGGAGGACGTCATCGGCGTCGGGATGAGTTACGTCCCCCAGACGGAGAACGTCTTCCCGTCGCTGACCGTCGAAGAGAACCTCCGCCTCGGCGGCTACGTCCTCGACGAAGTCCCCGAAGAACGCCGGCGGGCCGTCTTCGACCGGTTCCCCGTGCTCGAAGACCGCCTCGACCAGCGCGCCGGCACGCTCTCCGGCGGCCAACAGCAGATGCTCGCGATGGGCGCCGCGCTCATGCTCGACCCAGACCTCCTCCTGCTGGACGAACCGTCGGCGGGCCTCGCGCCCGACCTCGTCGACGAGATGTTCGACCGCATCGACGCCGTCAACGACGCCGGCACGTCCGTCCTCATGGTCGAACAGAACGCGAAGGAAGCGCTGCGGCGCTGCGACCGCGGCTACGTCCTCGCGCAGGGCGAGAACCGCTACGAGGGCCGCGGCGACGAACTCCTCGACGACGAGGACGTCCGCCAGCAGTTCCTCGGCGGCTGACCCCGTTCTCGGGCCGCTCTACAGCGACTGCTCGGTGCCGACGCCAGCGTCGGCGGCGGCGTCGTAGACGTAGGACGCGGCCGCGACGTCGAGGACTGCGGAGCCGACGCTCTCCATGACGAGAATCTCGTCCTCGCTCTCGCGGCCGGCGTCGCCGTCGAGGACGTCCGCGATGGAAATCAGGTCGTCCTCGTCGAGGCTGGTCGCGGTGAGGTCGCCGATGCCGGCGACTTCCTCGGGGACGTCCGCGAACACGCGCGCGGCGCGGTCGAACACTCCTGGTTCGAGTTCCTGCATCTCGGCGTTGAACGCGCCGACGGCGACGACGAGCGTCCCGGGTGCGAGCGCGCTCGCGGGGAACACCGGCTCCGTGCTCGTCGTCGCCGTCACGACGACGTTCGACCCCTCGACTGCGTCTTCCGGCGAGTCGACGGCCTCGGCGTCGATGCCGTGCTCGCGCAGGTCGCTCGCGCACTCGTGCCTGGAGTCGCTGGGCGAGTACACGGAGACGCGCTCGACGTCCGTGAGCGCGTCGATGGCGCGCGTCTGCCAGCGCGCCTGCGCGCCAGCGCCGAGGACGCCGAGCGTGACTGGCTGGTTCGCGAGTTCGCGCGCCGCGAGACCACCGATACAGCCAGTGCGCGCGTTCGTGATGCGGGAGCCGTTCATGAACGACCGCGGCTGGCCGGTGCGGGCGTCCGCGAGCACGATTTGGGCGTGAATCGTGGGCAGGCCGCGCTCGGGGTTGTCGTCGTGGACGCCGACGAGTTTGGTCGCGAAGTACTCGCCGCCGTGGACGTACGCCGGCATCGCCAGGCCCGTGCCGTACGGTTCCTCTGGGTTCAGGCCTTCGCCGACCGGATAGTGCGGGCGGTCTGGGCGCTCCACGTCGCCGGCGCCCTGCTTGACGAGCGCGTCCTCGACGACGGGCGCGAGCGTCTCCACGTCGAGCAGGCCGGCGACGTCGTCGTCCGACAGTACGAGTGTCATGGTCGCCGCGAGGCGGGCCACCGAGTTAGTGCTTTCCCGGCGGCGACGGCCGGCCGGTCGGTGCCGGCGACGGCGGCGCCCCGGTAGACTTATTCCCGTCTCGGCGTGTGAGATTCACACATGGACGTGGTCGTCGTCGGCGGCGGTATCGTCGGACTGTCGTGCGCGCACTACCTCGCCGAGCGCGGCGTGGACGTGACGCTCTGCGAGCAGGACTCGCTGGGGAACGGTAGCACTGCGAGGTCGGCGGGCGGCATCCGCTGCCAGTTCTCCACCGCGGTGAACGTCCGGCTCTCGCAGGCCAGCCGCGAGGTCTGGGACGAGTTCGAAGCCCAGTTCGGCGTCGACATGCAGTACCGGAAGTCCGGCTACCTCTTCCTCGCGCGCGACGACGACACCGCCGCCCAGTTCCGGGAGAACGTCTCGATGCAGAACGACCTCGGCGTCGACAGCGAGTACCTCGACCCCGGGGACGCGACAGAGTACTGTCCGGGCCTGGCCGCCGACCAGTTCGTCGCCGCGACCTACCACGCCGAGGACGGGTTCGCCGACCCGAACCTCGCCGTGCAGGGCTACGCCGCCGGCTGTCGCGACGTCGGCGTCGACATCCGCACGAAGACGGCCGTCACGGACGTGCTGGTCGAGGAGAACGGCGGCGAGCGCGTGGTCACGGGCGTCGAGACGGACGAGGAGACACTGCACGCTGACTTCGTGGTGAACGCCGCGGGCGCGTGGTCGCCGAAACTCGCCGCAATGGCGGACGTCGACCTCCCCATCGAACCGCACCGCCGGCAGGCCGCAGTCGTCGAGCCGACCCAGCCAGTGCCGGAAACAGTCCCGCTCACCATCGACCTGGACTCTGGCGTCTACTTCAGGCCAGAGCGCGAGGGCGCGGCCATCGTCGGCGGCCACTTCGGCGACGGCGACACGGAAGTCGACCCCGACCGGTACTCCGAGTCCATGGACATCGACTGGGCAGCGGAAGCCGTCGAACGCGCCGCGGCGAACGCCGCATACTTCGACGGCGACACTCGCATCAAGCGCGGCTGGGCGGGCCTGTACGCGCTCACGCCGGACAACCACGCTATCCTCGAGGAGACGGTTCCGGGCTTCGTCACCGCCGCCGGGTTCTCCGGCCACGGCTTCCAGCACGCCCCCGCGACGGGGAAACTCGTCGCGGAACTGTGCGTCGGCGGCGAGTTCTCCCTGACGGACGTCAGCGCGCTGTCCAGCGACCGGTTCGAGGAGGGCAGCGACCTCGTCGAAGCGAACGTCGCGTAGGCGCTAGAACGAGTAGTCCGACTCCCGTATCTGGGCGTACTTGCGCTTCCGGTAGCGGAACTTCGCGCGCTTGTACTGCGAGTACAGTTTCAGGCCGCCGGCCGCCGAGCGCGCGTTCGACTTCGAGATGATTTTGCCGTCGTCGCTCGCTTCCAGCATCTTTCGCGTGATGCGGATGGTCTTGTCCCACTTCGCCGGGCCGTAGTCGCCGACGACGTCCGCCATCGCGACGTTGCGCTTGATTTCCGGGCCGATGGCGTCGTGCCACGCGTCGTTGTAGTCCTCCAGGTCGCCCTCCGCGGCGAGGCTTCCGGCGAGTTTGCCGGTGCGGTGGGCGACGTGGTCGCCGCCCTCGTGGAACGCCGACGTCGTCCCCATCGCGCCCCCCACGACCGCGATGCCCGCCCCGACGGGCGACTCGATTGGGCGGGTCGACGAGATGGCGTACGTCTCCGTGCTCTTGGACTTCCCGTGGCCGTCCACGAGCGGGAAGTCTTCGTCGACGTCGTACTCGTCGCCGTACAGTTCCTCCAGCAGGCGCCGGATGTACACCTTCCCCGAGGGGATGCGCTCGTCGTCCTCGCTCAGGAGGCGCCACTCGCTGGCGTCGAAGTCCTCGATGTCCATCCCGATTGGCATCGTGAGGCCGACGCGCGCGACGTTGTCCCGGTTCGGGAACACCCACGGGTACGCCGTCTCGCC
>JBDGQF010000208.1:0-8358 GCA_042219255.1 Halobacterium sp.
CTACACCATACGTCTGCGTTCGGCGCCGCGGGCATTAGTCGTTTCCACCGACGACCGGAGCCGGCCAACCGATTTATTCCGACAGTCGAGAACTCGTATTTTCGTTGTCACCGGGCGTGTCAAGATAAAACTCATTGTACTCCGACTCTAAGCCGCGTGCATGTCCGGCCTGCTGCCCTCCCAATCGGAGGCCGACCCCGAGGGCGAACCCCGCGTTGTCGGCGTCGATTCCGACGACGCAGACCGCCTGCTGTCGGCGCTGTCCTCCGGGACGGCCCGCGACCTGTACGCCGCCCTGCACGACCGCCCCGCCACCCCGTCCGAACTCGCCGAGGACGTGGACACCTCCCTCCAGAACGCCCAGTACCACCTCGGGAAACTGGAGGACGCCGACCTCATCGAGGAGTGCGACACGCGCTACTCGGCGAAGGGCCGCGAGATGAGCGTGTACGCGCCCGCCGACGCCCCCGTGGTGTTGTTCGCGGGCGACGAGGAGGAGAGCGAGAACGTCCAGACGGCGCTGACGAGCCTGCTCGGCGCGCTCGGCGTCCTGGGCGTCGGGAGTCTGGTCGTCCAGCGGTTCTTCGGCACCGGCCTGCAGGCGCCGGGCAGCGACGCGGAGGCGGCGGGCGGCGCCGCCGGCACGACGGGCGAGTTCTCGGGACTCGTCGCGGAGGGCGACCAGCCGGCCCAGACCGCCGCGCAGGCCGCGGACGGACTGGCGACGCTGCCGGCCGGCGCGTTGTTCTTCCTCGGCGGGGTCGTCGTGCTGTGTCTGGTCGCGGCAGCGTGGTACGTGCGGGAGTGACGGCGCCCTCGGGCGGTCGACTAGTTGCTAAAATCGGTTTTTGACTCAACGCCGACTACTTGATAGGTGGTTTCGTAGGGTGTGGTACAGGCTGACTCAGCCTGACGCTCCCGCTGACGTTACCGGCCCTCCACCCGGAACGCTTCGAGCACGCGCCCGTCGCGGGCACGAATCTCGCCGCGCACGCCGTCGGGTACTGGCTCCAGTTCGGCGTGCGCCGCGGGGTTGCCGCGCGGGTCTGCGTGACTCCCCGGTTTCAGCAACGTCACGTCTCCTGTCTGCGTCACCGACGGCTGGTGGGTGTGTCCCGACACGACGAGGTCGGCACCGCGCTCGCGCCCGAAGAACGCCAGCCCGGTCGTGCCGCCGCGCTCGCGGTGCGTGACGGCGATGCGGACGCCGCCTGCTTCGAGCGTGCGCGCCGCCGGCAGTCGCTCCTGGACTGCCCGCGAGTCCGCGTTCCCGTGGACTGCGTACAGTTGTTCGCTGACCTCGTAGAAGGCGTCCAGGGCGGCTTCGGTGGTGAAGTCGCCGGCGTGTACGACCACGTCTGCGTCGCGGACGGCGTCGAGCGCGCGGCCTTCGAGCGCGTGTCCGTCCTCGCTGTGCGTGTCCGACAACACGGCAATCATGCGTCCGGCTAGCGCGTCGACGGCCCTGACTGTTTGGTTCGCGCGCTACGAGACCGCGGCGCCGACGGCGTAGATGAGGACGGCGACGACGGTGGCGGCGGCGAGCGCTTTCGCGGGGAGGACGATGGCGCGGCGGCGGTCGGCGCGCTGGCCGTCCTCGGGCGCAGTCCTCCGGTTGCCGCCGGAGTCGCTGACGTCGTAGACGCCCGCGAGCGCGAACCCCGCGCAGAACTGGGCGCGCGCCTGCATGACGCCGAGGAAGCCGCTGAACAGCGGCGCGACGGTCGCGAGCAGCCACGTCCGCGGCGCGTCGACGGTGGCGACGGCGGCGACGAGGAGGGCGGCCGCGCCGAACGACGCGACGCCGGTCAGGTAGCGCTGGCGTTGCTCCGCCCGACCGATGTTGCACGCGCCCGGCTCGTACTCTGCCATACCGGTCGTTGGTCGCGCGTCCCCGTGGATGTGTCGGTCGTGGGAACGCCTTTGTGTGCGCCGACGGAACCACGACGCGATGGCTGGTAGCAAGTCCGTCGTGCTCGCCGCGCTGTTCGCGAACGGCGCGATTGCCGTGTTGAAGTTCTTCGGGTTCCTGCTCACGGGGAGTCCGGCGATGCTCTCGGAGACGTACCACTCGGTGTCGGACACCGGCAACCAGGTGTTCCTGCTCGTCGGCCTCCGGTACGGCCAGCGGGAGGCGACGCGGTCGCACCCGTTCGGGTACGGGAAGGCGCAGTTCTTCTACTCGTTTCTCGTGAGCGTGATGCTGTTCGGCATCGCGGGCTGGGAGTCCGCGAAGCACGGGTACGCCGCGCTCACGGGGCACGGGCGCGTGCTGTCCGCGCAGGCAGAACTGCTGGGCTACCAGTTCCCGGGCGTGTGGGTGAACTACGCGGTGTTGTTGGGCGGCATCGCGTTCGAGTCGTACGCGTTCAAGAAGGCGTACGCGGAGATGGACCGCCAGATTACGGTGCGCGGGTGGAGCGGGTTCCGGGAGGCGTTCCGGCGGACGAGCGACACGACGACGCTCACCGCGCTCACGGAGGACACGGTGGCGCTGCTGGGCCTCGGCCTCGCGCTCGTGGGCGTGTTCCTCACCGAGCAGACCGGCGACCACGTCTACGACGCGGCGGCGGCGCTGCTCATCGGGATTCTGTTGATGTTGTTCGCGGTGGCGCTGGCCTGGGAGAACAAGCGGCTACTGCTCGGGGAGAGCCTGCCGGAGGAGGCGGAGGACGAACTCCGGCGGGTCGTCGAGGAGTGGGCGGACGTGGAGTCCATCGTGGACTTCCGGACGGTGTACTTCGGGCCGAACGACGTCGTCGTGACGGCGGACGTGGCGTTCAGCGCGGGCATCGAGACGGCGGCGATGGACGAGTCGATTTCCGCGCTGGAGGACGCCATCAAGGCGGCGAACTCGGCGGTGTCGAAGGTGTACGTCGAACCGGAGACAGAGCAGGCGACCTGACAGGACTGTCCGCATACCAAGTAATTTGGACAGCAATCGAGAACTCAGTTTTTGATTTGCCAAAACAATGTTTCCAAGAGGTGAATCTTTAAGTGGGTGGCGAGTGAACTACTGATTGCTATGAGTACCCAGAAGCACGTGCTGAAGCACGCCGGTGAGGTCGAGGGCAGCGAAGGACTGCGGATGGACGAGGAGAAGGCCGAACAGGTCATCGACGCGCTGAACACCGACCTCGCGGCCACCTACGTCCTCTACCACCAGCTGCGCAAGCACCACTGGAACGTCGAGGGCGCGGAGTTCCGCGACCTCCACCTCTTCCTCGGTGACGCCGCCGAGCACGCCGAGGCGTTCGCGGACGAACTCGCGGAGCGCGCGCAGGCGCTGGGCGGCGTCCCGCACGCGAGCATGACGACGCTGGAGGAGGCGTCGCCGGTCGAACCCGAGGACGAGGACGTCTACGACATCCGGACGTCCCTCCAGAACGACCTCGAGATGTACGGCGACATCATCGAGACGCTGCGCGAGCACGTCGACCTGATGCAGAACCTCGGCGACCACGCGACGGCGGAAATCCTCCGCGAGAACCTCGTGCAGGTCGAGGAGGACGCCCACCACGTCGAGCACTACCTCGAGGACGACACCCTGGTCGCGACGGAGTAACCACGCCCGTCGCCGCCCGCCACGACCCTGATTTTTGCGAGTGCTCGATACCGGCGTAGCGAGTCGAACGGACGCGTAGCGAACGAGACCAACTGTCGGAACAGAACGGAAAGCAGCGAAGGAGACGGGCAGTAGCTGTCAGGCTGTGCGTCGAGTGCAGTAGGGCGGAGTGACGGAGTAGATTATCGTTCGACGTCGACGGTGTGGTCTGTGGAAATCCAGCCGTCGGGGTTGTCCGATTCGGTGAACACGGTCTTCTCCGGCGACGACTGGAACGCGGCGACCGACGCCCCGTCGTCGGGCGACTCCTCGTCGGGGTCGTGCGTGACTGCCATTACTACCCCGTAGGCGGCCGCCCACGAATATACGTTTTGGTCGGCCTAAACCCCTCGCGTGTCCCGCGGAGGGCGGCCACCGCGGCCGCCGCGGGGCGGACGTTTATACGGCGTGGCGACGAATCATCCCCCAACGTGGCCGCCAGCGACTCCCCGAACTACATGGAGTACTTCCCGAAGGCGTCGCCGTACGACAACCAGCGGGAGGCGATGGACACCATCAGGGACGCCCTCGACGACGGCCGGGACGTCCTCTTCGAGGGAGCCTGCGGGACGGGGAAGACGCTCGCGGCGCTCGCACCGGCGCTGGCGCACGCCCGCGAGACGGACAAGACGGTGGTCATCACGACGAACGTCCACCAGCAGATGCGCCAGTTCGTCCGCGAGGCCCGCGAGATTCACGACGCCGCGCCCATCCGCGCCGTCGTGTTCAAAGGGAAGGGGTCGATGTGCCACATCGACGTCGACTACGAGGAGTGCCAGGTGCTCCGGGACAACACGCACGAGGTCGTGGACGCCGAACGCGACAAGCGCGAACTCGAACAGCGCCAGGAGGCGCTCCTCGAGGAGAGCCAGGACGGCGACAGCGAGGCCGCCGACGCCAGGGAGGCCGTCCTGGAGGAACTCGCGGACGTCGAGGACGAACTCGACGACCTCCGCGAGGGCAACGTCTGCGAGCGCTACTACCGGAACCTCGTCGAGGACAACGACGAGTTCTACCAGTGGCTGTACGACGGCGTGCGCACGCCAGACGACATCTACGACTACGCCGAGGACGCCGGCCTCTGCGGGTACGAACTCCTGAAGGACGGCATCGAGGGCGTCGACCTCGCGGTCTGCAACTACCACCACCTCCTCGACCCCGGGATTCGCGCGCAGTTCTTCCGCTGGCTGGGCCGCGACCCCGAGGACGTCGTCGTGGTGTTCGACGAAGCGCACAACGTCGAGGACGCCGCCCGCGAGCACGCCACGGAGACGCTCACGGAGAACACGCTCGACAACGCGCTCACGGAACTGAAGGACGTCGACCAGTCGCGCGCCGAGGCCGCCGAGCGCGTCGTCTCGGCGTTCCGGGACGCGCTCGTGGCGACCTACGAGGACGCGTTCGGCCCGGGCGGCGACGGCCCCGCGCTCGCGCGCTCGGAAGTCGACGCGAACTGGACGGACGTCCCCGTCGCGAACGACGACCGGCGCGACGACCTCACCCTGGCGTTCCTCCAGGAGTACACGGGCCCCGGCATCAGGGAGGACGTCGACGACGCGCTCGCGCTCGGCGAGGACCTCGACGACGAGTACGACGAGGCGTACCGGAACGGCGAGACGACGACGCGCCGCGAGTGTTTCGTGCTGCAGGCCGCGGAGTTCGTGGAGACGTACGTCGAGGACGGCGACGAACTCGGCCAGTACCCGACCGCTGCGGTGCGCCGCGACGAGGGCACAGGCGACGTGTACGGGCGCGCGGAACTGTACACGTGCATCCCGCGTGACGTGACGACCGACCTCTTCGACGCCGTGCACGCCAGCGTCCTGATGAGCGCGACGCTGCGGCCGTTCGACGTCACCGCGGACGTCCTCGGTCTGGACGACCCGGCGACGATGGCGTTCGGTCTCGAGTTTCCCGAACAGCGCCGCCGCACGTTCGCCGTGGACACGGAGCCGTTGTTCTCCTCGAACCGCGACGACCCCCAGACCCAGCAGGAGGTCGCGGGCGTGCTCCGGGACGCCGTCGAGTTCACGCCCGGGAACTGCCTGTTCTTCTTCCCGAGTTACAGCGAGGCCGAACGCTACCACGACCTGCTCGGCGAGGCGCCACGCGCCTCGGAATCGTCGAGCGGGCGTCGCCCGCGAGACGGGGGCGTCGACGCCGCGCGCTACCTCGACCAGCCGGGGACGAGCGCGGAAGACCTCCGGCAGTCGTTCACCGGCGACCGGAACGGCGCGCTGTTCACGTCGCTTTGGGGGACGCTCGCGGAGGGCGTGAGTTTCGACGGCGACGACGCGCGCACCGTCGCGGTCGTCGGCGTCCCTTACCCGCACCTGGACGCGCGCGCCGAAGCCGTCCAGGACGCGTACAGTCGCGCGTTCGGCGACCGCGAAGGGGAACGCAGCGGCGCCCGCCACGGCAGCGAGGACGCGGGCTGGCGGTACGCCGTCGAGATTCCGACCGTGCGGAAGACCCGGCAGGCCATCGGGCGCGTCATCCGGTCGCCGGAGGACTTCGGCGTGCGGATGCTCGTCGACCGCCGGTACACGAAAGCCAGCCGCACGGAGATGCGGAAGTACTCCGTGAACCCGACGTTCCCGCCCGAAGACCGCCGCGAACTCGTGGACATCGACCCGGAGAAGCTCCGCGTGTCGATGCTGAACTTCTACACCGACCTCGACGCGTATGACGGCGACCCGCCGATGCCGTGACGGAGACGCCCCCACCGAGTGGTCGTGGCGTCCAGCACATCGACAGCCCAGCCACGACTGCCGGTCGTCCGACACTGGGCGGGACTGAAAGGGGCGGAGCGGTCGGCTGCGCCCGGGCGACGCGAGCACCGCAGCGAGCGGAGCGAGCGAGGCGCGCAGCGAGCCCCGGCGTCCCGACCGCTCCGGGGCTTTCGAAGGCGTGGCCGCCAGCGCCCTGGGGCCGCTCGGCGGAGTTTCCTTAGGCCGGGAGCGACAGAGTGTCGACGCGTTCGCCGCGTTCGGCGTCGTAGAGGTAGAGTTCCTCGATGTTCCACGTGACGGGGCCGACCTGGCGGCCGTCGATGTTCTCGACGGCGCGGCGGCCCTGGAAGCCGTCGGCGTCGCGCGCGAGCGTGACGTGGGGGTCGTAGTCGTCGCCGCCTTCCATGACGGGGACGGGGTCGAACACTTCGCAGAGGCGCTGGTGGAGGAGGTGGAGGCCGGGGCTCTCGACGGCGAGGTAGACGACGGGACTGGAGCCGTTCGGCGGGTTCTCGAACGTGTCCACTTCCGAGATGCGGGCTTCGACGGCCGGCGCGCCGGCGAGGGCGTCCTGTGCGGTCTGCCAGGCGGTGCGGAGTTCCTTCCGGTCGCTGGCGGGGACGCGCTTCAGGAGGAGGGTGCGGTCGCGGCGCTCGCGGACGCGAGCGAACTCCGTGAGAGCGGGCCGGAGGTCGGCTGCGACGTCGTCGACAGCGTCCGGCACGGGCGCGTTCACGCTGTACACACCGACTAGTGGGGCCTGGACGCTGAAAGCGCTGACGTTAGATTTTGTCGAGCAGCCAGAGCACGACGAGCACGAGCACGATGATGGCGAGGACTGGCTGCGCGATGCCGAGCAGGCCCGCGAGCACGCCCACGATTTCCCCAATGATTTCGAGGGCGAGCCAGACGACGACGAGCACGAGAATGATTTTCAGCAAGTCCTCGACGTCGAGTTTGCCGCGAGCGAGCGTCATACTGTGTCGTTCGCGGAGGAACGGCAAAAGCGTTCAGGGCCCCCGAGGGCCGTCGGTGAGCGGTCGGTGAGTGACGGTGTAACGTGGCAGTTGTTCACGTGGTATGGGCGTCGAGCGGCGGCAATACCACGGTCTGGCAGCAACGTTTAAGCGTCCGTGGGCAATCGTATGGAGTAACGATGCAGTCGCCGGCCCACACCACGCGCTCGCCCCTCGGCAGCCGTGGGGCCGGCTCCCGTCGCGTGCCGCGACGACCGGGGTCTCTGACCCCATACTAGTTACTCCCCTCGATTCCGGTCGGTCGTATCAGCGTTCGAACGCCGCGGCACACACAACACACACGTAACACACACATGACGGGAGGAACCGTCGCGCTCGCCTTCTCGGGCGGGCTCGACACGACAGTCTGCGTACCGCTGCTGAAAGAAGAGTACGGCTACGACGACGTCATCGGCGTCACGGTCGACGTCGGCCAGCCTGACTCGGAGTTCGCCGAAGCGCACGAGACCGCCGAAGCGCTCGGCGTCGAGCACTTCGTCGTCGACGCGAAAGCCGAGTTCGCCGACCTCTGTTTCGACGCCGTGCAGGCGAACGCGACCTACCAGGGCTACCCGCTGGGCACCGCGCTCGCGCGCCCGGTCATCGCAGAAGCCATCCAGGAGGTCGCCGAGGAAGAGGGCTGTACGGCGCTCGCGCACGGCTGCACGGGGAAGGGCAACGACCAGTTGCGCTTCGAGGCGGTCTGGCGCGCCAGCGACATGGACGTAATCGCGCCGGTGCGCGAACTCGGCCTGACGCGCGAGTGGGAAATCGAGTACGCCGCCGAGAAGGGGCTGCCGGTGGAGGCGGGCAACGAGGGCGAGTGGAGCATCGACACGAACCTCTGGAGTCGCAGCGTCGAGGGCGGCGACCTGGAAGACCCGGGCTTCGAGCCGCCGGAGGACATCTACGACTGGACTGACGCGCCCGGCGCGGAGACGGAGACCGTCGACATCGAGTTCGAGGGCGGCGTGCCGGTCGCCGTGGACGGCGACGAGATGGCGCC